>JAJRVM010000022.1 GCA_024277285.1 Planctomycetota bacterium | reverse complement strand
TCTGTCGTGCCACGGTCAGGCCCTGCGGAAAAACTCGTGTAACCGGCAAAACCGTCAACATCAGTATCGGCCTCAGGGTCGCCGCACTTTGACCGTTTTGCCAAAAAATCCTCCAAATGCATGAAGCCCGCTATACTTAAGAGTCTACGCATAAACTGCGGCGGGGCGTTCGAGGTGGTATTTGAGTCGGGCTAGAGGTGGGGTGGCGGACGCTTTGGCGGCAGAGAAGACGGTGGATTGCATGGAGAAGGCGGCGATGCGCGCAGCAATCAACGGCGTCCCTGCACGAGGCTAAGAAATCTTCGGGTATCCGGCTGTCGATCAGAACTCGTGTGCCTGCAGCACGTGCATCGCAAACAACGTTTTGTCCAGACGCGCTTGGAACGCGGCGTTGCCGCGTTTCGTTAAGCGGTCGTCCCCCAAGTCGAATTTCATCAACTTGTGAAGACGTTCAATTGATGTCCGACGTGCCATCGCCTTGGCAAACCGTTTGGACAACTGCGGAAAGTCCCGGTCCACCCACGGAAGACGATCCGCCGAAATCGTTACCACACGGCCGCCGGACTCGCCCCGATAACAATCCGCTCGCAACGCACAGTCCTGACATACCGATTGCCCCTCGGCGTCCTGCGGCGCACCGAATAGAAAATGCTCCGTAGCTCTGCGGAAACCCAACAGTTCGAATGGATACCCCGCCTCACAGACCGGCACGCCGCGCGGCGTCAGATGATCGATGCCGCGTGGCAACTGGCCACGGATCGGCTGGCGGCGGCGCGGATTGATTGGCGCCAACAACTCGATTTCAAACTGTTCCCGAATCGTCGCCTTCAGTTGCGAGTCGTCCGCCGCGCCGTCGTCCAGCACCCGCGTGACCGACCCTCGCAAGTCCGGATGCCGTTGGAACAAGCGGCTCAGGTGTGGCACCAGACTCTGCGAATCGTGACTGGCCGCGTCACTCATGGCCACGGCGTCGAGCAACACTTCCTGTTCGGCGAAACCCAACGTTGAAGCCTTGTGCCCCCAATACATTCTGCCCGTGCTCTTGACCACGGTTCCCGCGCCGAGGTCGGCGTTGATCCAGGTGTGGTCGCAATGTTGACGGTCTTTGCAACGACAATTCTTTGTGACTCGCGGATGGGACTTGCGTTTCTTCTTCTTGGCTTTGCTGCCTGATTTACGACTCTTGACCGGCTTGCCGTTTGGCTTGGCAGCCGCTGTTTTGTCGTGTGTTTTCGGCGTTTTGCTCGTGGGAGTGGTCACGTTCGTTTCCGTTGCGGCGGTTTCGATCACGACCGGCTCGGGAACTTTCGTCGCCGTCTGCTGACCGATCTGATCGACGGGGACCTTGATCACTTCCACCCGACCCACGACGACCGGCGTACCATCCACTTTCACCGTAATTACGTTGTCGGCCGGCGCCGACGGTTGCTCCGCCGTTTCGGGCAGTTCGATCACCTGCATCGACGAGAAAGCATGGTAGTGCGTGGTGTCGTGAACCAGCGTTTCTTCCACTTGGATCTTGCCTTCCCGCAGGTTGGCGGCGACGCGGTCCAGGGCCAGTTCTTCCCACAGTCCCGCCTCAGTCATGATCTGGTCGAACTGCTGTAACTTGCGGAGGCTGGGAATGTCGCTTTGCCTTTCGGACTTTCCCGGTCTGGGGATGGTGAAGCCGCACGTGCGCGCGAAGGCAGGATTTTCACACAGCCGCTGGTGGACGAATTCCGGTTCAGCCGGCTGTCTGGTGAGGGTCGTGCCGAGGAAGGCATAGAGCATGGCGAAGAAACACTTGGGCGGCCTGCCATAGATGCGTACCGGAGTGACGCCAGGGGCGACTTCGTCGGGAGCGATGTAGGTGAGCGGAGTTGCCGGCTGCGATTGCTTGTGCAGTACCGGCGCTTGGTCATCGAGCGTGGCACGTTCCAGGAGCGTGCGTTGTGTGGCTTGACCGTGCGTCTCGGGATTGGGTGGAGGTCGGAATTCGCGTCGCTCATTGCGACGTTGTTTTTGTTGTTGGTTGAAGGTGAAAAGTTGTTCGTAGTAATGCGCGGCAGTGACCTGGAACGCGTGGTAATCGAGTGCGTTGAGCACGTCGAACCAGATGGCATCGACTTGATCATGCAGAAATAAGTCGTCCGATTCAACAAAATGAATCAGTGGGATCTGGCGGTGGCCGGGTCTCAATGCTACCATCAGTTGGTCCTCCGTGGGCAAGCAGATTGTTGTCACAGACATTTACTTGCTTGTTCGTTGCGGAGGACTTTCTCTTGCGTCCGGGAAGACTTTTTTTGCAAATTGTTAGCCGATTCCATTCACATTCCACGAAACCGAGCTACGAAACCACGAGAAAAGTGAGTTGTCCCAAGCGGATCTCAGCATCCCTGCCGCTGCCTTTGCAACAAATCCCGCCAAGGGCATGCTCGTGTCCACGCGAAATGTGCCGCAATCTACCGCAATCTCAGAACAGGCCTGGCATTTATGCGTACGCTCTTAAGGGCAAAGGCGAGGTGATTAGCCGGAAATCAACGCTGATTTGAAGGAGCCAGATGATGATGCGCGTCCGTTGCTCGGAACAGCGAGCTCCCCACATGTTCAGGCATATCCCCAGAATGTCTCAGGCGGCGACAGAG
>JAJRVM010000271.1 GCA_024277285.1 Planctomycetota bacterium | reverse complement strand
CTAACTTCAACGTCACCACGCTGGTCGACACGGCCGGCGACGCCATCGAGCGATACGTTTACAGCCCATACGGGGTACTCACGATCTATGACGCCACTTGGTCAAATATTCGTAGTGCCTCGAGCTACGACAATGCGTATACTTATACCGGTAGACGCCTGGACAAAGAGACCGGGATTTACTATTACCGGCATCGTCAGTACGCGGCGGAGTTGGGGAGGTTCTGTAGTAGGGATCCGTTGGATCACCAGGAAGCCGAAAGGAATCCTTACGAATACGTTGGAGACCAGCCTATAATCCAGGTCGATTACTCTGGACTTCAAGTCGCAAGGCCTGGGCCGCAGGGGATTCCATTGGAAGAGGCAAGGGGCTTGGTACAGAATTGCGCGAGTTACTTCAACGATAGAGTCAGAGCCAATTCTCGATTCGTCCGCTGCTGGGGTGCCATCGCCCGAAGATCACGCGAGATTGAGGCCGCTGCCAGACGGGCATCGGACCCCGCACTTGCCCAGCGTCTGATGCACCAAGCCGCCCGATGTAGATCATTGAGGTTTACATGCACGTGTTGCCAGAATGGAGCCAGAGCTTTCTACCGGCCATCGGAACATCAGATCTACATGTGTGCGGAGCACCGTGATTTCCAAAACCGGTTTTCGACGGCGCCCGCAACTCGGGACTTATGCCACGAATTGCTGCACGTGTTACAGTTTGCGCCATGTAATCTCAATCCTGATCCCGTCGATTGCCTAGGGATAATTCGAAGGGAGATCCAAGCCTATTATTGCACTCGTGAGTGCGTTCGTGCCCGAGTGTGCGTGGACATGGCCATTGCTTTCGTAACGCGAAGGCACACTCGCCTTTGTGCCCGCGGCCAACCAACAAGCCAACAAAGAGAGGACCTAGTTCGGATCACGCAACATTGGATAACTACGAGAGTCATTTGCCCGCCCGAGTTTCGTCGCTAGTGATAATGTGACTATGCTAGAAGTGCGTAAACGCCATTGCATGCGGTTCTCACTGACTTTCTTGCTCGGAGCAGTGACTCTTTGTTGTTGTCTCTTGGCTTTTCGAACGCATGTGCGATCACGCCAATTGAGAGCGCTAAACACACTTGAGAGACTGGGAGGCTACGCACTTCACGAAGGAATGGAGGATCCGCCATCGCCGTTTGTGTGGCTATTTAGAAAACTGACAGGGAAGGACCTGTTCGTTGGCGAAACGGTTGTGGCCGTTCGACGTGCGGATATTTCCATTTCAGCAATGAAAGACTTAACTGCAATTCCGTGCGTGACTAGTCTCGACTTAGAGGGCGCCCATCTGTCGGCTGGTGCTGCTGCGCAGTTGGCGAATATGCCTGATCTTCAGCGGCTCGTGCTTACCGACACAAACATCAGTAATGAAGCGATGCAGCACATCAGGTCGCTCCGACGCCTGGAGTTACTAGACCTGTGCAATACGGCCATTTCTGATGTATCCCTCGAACATCTCGCTGGCCTTCAGCGGCTTCAGATTCTGGAGCTTCACAACACTCAAATCACAGACGAAGGGGTACACCTGTTGGCGAGGATCCGAGGCCTGCGGCAGGTAAGCGTCTCGTCCACTCTTGTCACACGGGAAGGGGCCATCAAATTGAGGAAAGCTTTACCACATTGTGAGATCATTTGGTATCCTCTGTCAGAGTTTGAGTCAAGACACCGTACCAGAAAGTAAGATAGCTGATAAAGGTCGGCGAGCCGCAGTACGCGTGTACAAGGAGGCACCGGGAGCGCGGGGGAAGGGGCGGATGGGTGAGGGTTCTCTACTTATAAGGGAGAACCAAAACGATGCCGGGATGCCAATGGGTCGTCACCACGTCGATTCGGGCAAGTGACAAGCATGTGGACCACCCGACGGATGGGCGTGTGGGCGTAGGGTGTGACAAACTCGCCTTCGAAACCGTCCCTTCTCGACAAACGTGACGGCGAGTGCCGGCACACCAGAATGCGGTCGGCAGCGAGCTGACGCGTCTATTGCAGTGTCGCCGGAGAGGATGTTGTATCCGGGCTTTCTGGATTGCATGAGGAACACCGTTTGGGCGCGTTGCGGCCGGATTCTGGTGTGCCCGCGCTCGCGGTGACCATGCGGTTGACATGCCACCTATCGCGCGGCGAGCTTGTCACACCCTACGCACCTCGGCCACCACGACCATCGTCTTCTCGCCGCACAGCTTGCACAGCCGCCGGCGGAAATCCTCGTCGCCTTCCGCGTCTTCCTTGCCTTCCCAATCGTCGTTTCGTTGGTCCTCGTCAGCCGGCTCGGGGTAAATTACGTCTGACTCCTTTTTGGAGGGATAGCCAGTCTTGGAGGGCTAGGCAGTTGTCGTGATTACCCAAATCGCCAAAAAGGAGTCAGACGTGAATAACCGTGAATAACCGCGTTCTGCCAAACCGCCAGCCTTTGCACGCGGTGGGACGCTCGTCGAAGGGGTATACTGCTCAAGTCCAGTACGGGTTAGTTGGCACGCGTTGCCGGTGGCGACGCTGCTGGTGCTTGGCCACCGGCGGCGATTGTGCAGTGCCACGGCGCGCTTGTGGCACTGCATGCTGACGCGTCCTCGGCCGTTGCCGAAAAGGGTTGCGCGGTCACAACCCGTCTTTCCGCATCGCCAGCCGTTGCACGCAGTGGGACGCTCGCCGAAGGGGTACACTGCTCAAGTGGAGTGCGGGTTGGTTGGCACGCGTCGCCGATCATGTCCTGTTCCATTGCCCATGAGGCAAGTGATTGTGGCTGGCCGAGATCATCCTCGAGATCGCCCTGAAACGGCGCCAGCGGATCCTGTTGAACGAATGTTTCCGGAAGCGGCCGGTGGTCAAGCAGCTCTTGGCGAAGAAACGGGTCGTCTCGCGCGCCGCCGCCGTCAGGCGGCGGGCCGACCACCTCCAACAGCCGCCGTCGCGCGGCGGCCCGGTCCGCTTCCGGGCGCTTGTCCGT
>JAJRVM010000270.1 GCA_024277285.1 Planctomycetota bacterium | reverse complement strand
CACGCAGTGGGGCGGAAGAAGCCGAACGCGTTTGGCTTGTACGATATGCACGGGAATGTATGGGAATGGTGTGCGGATCGTTGGCACGGTAATTACGATGGTGCACCGGCGGATGGTTCGGCGTGGGAGACTGGTAATGCCTCGTACCGCGTGTATCGCGGCGGCGGCTGGAACAACGACGCGTGGTACTGCCGGTCGGCGGATCGTATCAGGATTTCGCCGGGCTTTCGCTACCGCAACAACGGCTTCCGTGTGGCCCTAGTTCCGGCGGATTGAGGCAGCGAGCGGAGGTCGAAATGGTTTCGGAACGTGGGCTGCGGAGCAGCTCCGAGCGGAGCGAGAGTCCGAAGCCATTTCGTACCGCAGTGAGCGTTCGGTCCGGCACGGTGCTCCCGGGGGTCCAGGGGGCAGAGCCCCCTGGCGCAGTATAGAAACGGAATGTGTAAAGATAGGCAAGAAACGGGTGTACCACGGCATGCTCACACGAATTCGTATTCTCGCTTGATCCAGCCCATCGGCACATCCATCCATCATTGCTATAAGACCGGTTTGGCTTCGGTTTGGTCTACCATGTCGATGATTTTCTGTTCAACCGCGCACGGCAACATTCTGGAGTGCGGCAGCAGATCGCAGAAGGCGGCACCGTGGCTTCAGTGCCGGGCCTACCGGCAGGTCCGCCAGAAATCTTCAAAGTCTCTTCAAATCTCTGAACCACCGGCACGGCAAATCCGCCTTGCTACAAACGCGTCGCCGATGACCTCAGCGGTAACGGCACAAAGCGATCAGCGGGTTCTTGTGACCTCGATCGGTGCCAGTGGCAACCGTTCACGCGAATGCAAACTCTACGAGGAAAACGAACCGCAGAATATCGAACAAGGAAACGCAGAAGGCCGAAGGAAACAAGCCCATACTGACCTGGATGAGAGCGGTGACATTGAAGCCGTGACTTTGCGTTGCCCCGTCAACGCCAATTCGTCCCATTGCCATCGCATCACGGCACTTTTCACTTCTGCACTCCTTTTCCATCGGTCGCCCCCCACCGCCTTGTGCGGTGGGTGAAGATGATTGGTACGCTACCCGTGACGTCCCATCTCCCTCCACATCCACGGCCCCCTTTCCTCCCCGCCGCCGAAGGCGACGGAGAGGAAAGGGGGGGAGTAGCTGGCATCGCGGGTAGCTCACCAATCATCTTCACCCATGGGACAAGCCCATGGGAGTCTCTGGAAAGCGACATTACTTCATTCGGCTAAACTGTTACGATATTCCGAGGTTTTCGTCTCGTCGGCGAGTATGCATTCAGGCCAACGGTTTACCACCTGCCAGCAGCCGCTCAAGCAGTGACTGCGATACTTGCAATTCGACCGATTCAACGTCGCAGTTCTACGGAGCACACACAACGCTACCATGGACAAGCATCCCATCGAACACGAGTGCCGAGGCGTGGTCACCCGCCGATGATTCGGCTCGGTAATCGTCGCCATCGCCAATCGACTCCGTTAAATCCCAGGACAGGTTGGCCAGATTACCAAGTGCCCGTTCAACTTCGGCGCATTCGGCCTGCATTTGTGTCTCCTTAACCTCCAACGCGTCCAAGATGGCCCCAGAGAGCAACCGGTGCCAGATTTTAGCGCACGTCGATTCCTTGTCGAATAAATCTACGGTTACGACCTTGCCGCCGACGGCGATTGCGACACCGATCGCACCGTCGACGTAGTGTAGATTGGCCTGATACTCGGTGAGCCGCTCCTGATATGCGGCAAATGTATCGGACATGGCGTGTGTTTCTGATTGGGCCCCCAGTGCCGCCTGCTGTCGCGAGATCTCATCCCACACACCCCTCTGGTCGGAACGATACCCGTGTTGCGACCGTGCCGACCGCGAAACGGACGCCTTCAGAACCCGTCGCAAACGCGTTGGCGAGTGCGTGCCACCCGATCCAAAATGGCGTGATTTGTATCCCCAACGTCCCGCTTCGACACAACTGACTGGAATCTTGGACTTCGAGTGCGCGGCAACCAGAACACTAGCATTCAAGATCCTGTTCTGCTTGGCCCCAACCAACTCTTCCCCTTCGAGAAAAAGCACGCGTCGCTCACCCTTGTTCTCGACCGCCAACTCTGGCACGGACCCGCTTTCCGAGACTTCCTCGACGGTGACGGTACCTTCGTTGATGGCCGTGTCGGACAAGTCGTATTCCACACCGGAAGCCAATTCGGCAAAGAGCGGAAACACCGCCAACTGGTCGTGGCCAATGGGAGCACCGACTCGAACTTCGGGAAAAGCAACGGACATGGTACACTCCTTGAGACTGGCCTTCGTCGGCCGTTCTTGTTGAGATTATCTTGAATCCGAGACACATTGGCACGGCAACCTATTCGCTATGCATGCTTGCCTCAAGTGCGTTTGACGGATTTCGATTTCACGGCCGGCTGTCGATTCGGTACCGCATCAGCATGCCGAGTCGATAGTGACGAGCCGGTGTATTGCCAAACGCTCTAATAGGCAAGTTGGACCTTGATTCGCCGCGAGCCACCACGACTCGTCACTTCAATGACGGCATTTCGTGCTGAGAAATTGACTGCGGTTATCAATTGGCTGTCGCTGTCGACGCGTTTGCCGTTTACCGAGACAACTCGCATACCTCGTCGCAGACCGGCTCGCGAAGCCGGGGAACCGGCATCAACCGTTGAAATGACCAGGTTGTCGTGATAGATCCCTAGCCGCAACCCATTAACCTCTCGACCGAACATGGTTCGAAACGAATAGGGTGTTTGCGTCTTCTGCTCCACGCCGTCGTGACGATGCGGCTGTTTTGCCGCAGCCCTCCCTGGCTCTGAACTCAGGCTCGTTGCTTCGCGAATCATGGGAAACACTTCATCCCAGTCCAACTTACGGTTAGCGTTGGCGTAAAACACCTGGATCAAGGATTGCGTAAACACGCCTCCAGATCGACCTCCCATCGAAACTTGCTCCGGTCGGCTGGAAGTGATATCGACGCGACCCGTCGTATTCAGGAACAGATTCGTCAGCAGCGTCCCGTTTCTGTTCTCAACCAGCATGGGACATGCTTGCACCTGAGCCTCCGACGCACAGCAATCTGAAATCACCGCCCAGAAGCGCGGTTTATACGGTCTGGTGATAGCCCTGACGACGGTCCGATCTCAGCAGTGAACGGCCATGGCTAAGCGCAAAGAAATGCCCCTGGTTGCGGTCGTATCCGCCGTGCCCGTAATAGTAAAACAAGACCGTGTCGTTGCGGTTAATTTGCAGTTTTCTAAGCATCCGCGTGATGTTGTTCGCGGTTACTTGGTTGCCGGTCAACTTCGTTATGGTAACACGGTTGCCCAGCCCATCGGCCAACAGCTTGCTCATCCCTTGGATATCGACGCCGACCCCAATGCCTACGTTAGGCGGGTTACAGTCCGTATCCGCGGCAAGAATTGCGTGTAGTTGTTGACCAGACGCTGCTGGTACAGAAGCGAAGGTCAGAATAACGGCGGCTAGGATAGGCAAGAATCTCATCGTCAGGCTCCTTCGCGTTTGGTGACAATTCAGCGGGTTGCAGTAGCTTTTGGTCGTGGTACCGGCGTGAAGCAACGGTTCGAAGTTCTGAAAAAGAGCGGTCGGCCATTTGGCAATCCTTGGGCATATCCTCTGTCATTGACATACTCCTTTGGCCGAGTCAGGCGTCACACACGTGGGGCCTGACTGGCTCTAATAGCGTTTGAAAGTGCGATTGGCGCGTTTCACGATTCGTCCGTTGCTTTCAAAGCGATACTCGTGCACTGCACCTTTGGGAACGACCGTAAGCGGAGTACAGCCACGCCTCCCTCCCGTATGAGCGTTCGTCTCCCTATTCGTGATACTTCGTTCAGCGACCGCAATGACACAGGATCCAGAACTAACGCTACCCACGGCGTCCTTGAAAAGCACGATGGGACCGCTGCTGGTGGAAATGACATCGACATCACCTTCCTCGAGTTCGATGTGCACGTCATATTTGCCCCGGAACCCCCCGTGCTTTGATTTTCCAGGAAACGAGAGACTCAGGCTCATGCCACCAGCCGCTCTTGCGCGGACGCGATACTTGCCTTCTCGATTGCCAAAACCAACCGATGGCTTATCGTCACGGCTGAGGTAGGTCTTGCCATCGGAACTCGAATAGCACGTAAATGCCTCCCTGCCAGTGCTAATCACCGTTCGCGTATCCGAACAGGAAACCGTGACTCCGTCCTTCTTTGTTGATCCATGCATAACCAGCGCCTCGTAATGTTGCGCATGGACCTTCTTCACGAACCCGAGGCCTAGGAATCCACTTGTACTGATGGCCAAGAAGGTTCGTCGCTGCATTTGCGTGGGAAGGTGTCGCATGTGTTACCTCACGATTTGATTGCCACATTGCTCGGTTATCGACCTCAGCTTAGTCAGACCAAACTGGCTCGCGTCATACGCGGCTACTGCTATAAGACCGTTTTGGCTTCGGGTTGGTTTACTATTCCCAGGTTTTTCTGGTCGAGCGCGTACGGCGGCACTTTGAAAACCGATGCAGATGACATCGAAACGGGACCTTTAACCATTAGGCACCAAGCGGGGTGCCCAGAATATCGCAGCCGTTCACGAGCTCCAAAGGGACTAATCGCTAATGAACAATAATTGACGCTAATTCAAGAAATGGATGAACTAACGGGGGGGCTTGTTCTTCCAGCACAGTCGATCAGGCGACGAAAGTGCGCCGTCGAACTTGAAAAGCTGAAGAGACTTCTTATCGGGTGAGCTTTCCTCAAGGTGATTTGTGATCGCAATTCGAAAAAAGCCAATTTTGTAACCGTTTAGCCGAATGAAGTAATATCGCTTTCCAGAGACTCCCATGGGCTTGTCCCATGGGTGAAAACGGCTGGTGAGCTACCCGCGATGCCAGCTACTCCCCCCCCCCTTTCCTCCCCGTCGCCTTCGGCGGCGGGGAGGAAAGAGGCCGTGGATGTGGGGGGGGAGATGGGACGTCACGGGTAGCGTACCAATCATCTGCACCCACCGCACAAGGCGGTGGGGGGCGACCGATGGAAAACGAACTCGGGTGCACGTCCCACGTCAGATGGCTAAACCGTTACGAAAATGTAAAGATAGGCCGGTCGCTTCCCCTCCAAGAATCGTTTTCGATTCATCCACAGCGCGTCCCGCAACGATCGCGCATCACGACGGTCGGTCTTGTGCTTCTTGCGTCCATCCGGCTGCACCAGGATCACGTGTTCGCAGCCGTAATCCTTGAGCAGCTCCATCAGGAAGTTGTTAAAACCACAGACCTCCACAATCGCCATGTAGCCGCCTTCCGGCTCGGCCTGCTTCCTCAGTTCTTCGAGAAACTCCCTGAGGCATTTCCATTTCGTCTTCACTTGTCGGTGCAACACCAGGTCACCTTCTTCATTTGACAAATCGATGGTCAATTGCTTGGCGTGCTGGTCGATTCCGAGGTACAACATCGTAGGGCTCTCCTGGGTAATAGGGGTTTTGAAAACATTTAGAAAACTCGACTACATCGGGAGACGCCCCTCTTTCATATAATCAGCATGCTCACACGGAGTCGCGTTCTCGATTGATTCATCGCGTCGGAACACCTATCCACCACGCCATCACTCCGGGCACGCAGTGCGAACCGCCTCACACTGCTCAATTTGAGATTCCTGGTACCGGTTAACCTCGATCGCCGCGTAAAACTTGGCAGAATTGTGGAACAAGACGCTTCCATATTCGGCTTGACATATTGAGCGGGGAGAGGCCAGCACGTGGATTGGCCGCAAAACCTTTACGATCCTGTCCCTATATTGGGAGAGTCGTCATGCCTCAGTTTTTTCGTGTACCTGCTGTTATTAATGAAAACGCATGAACAATACACCATCCCAAGACGCCCTGCCGGCGCGGGTGATTGCCGGCAACGAGTCGGCCTGGTTCGAGATGGACGAGATGTTTCGGAGCCGTATCTGCCACTTGGTCGAACGGGAGATGAACAAACGTTATCGAAGCCGGGAAGATCCTGATGACGTCGCGGTCTCGGTCATGAAATCTTTTTTCCAGGCGGTGGAAAGAGGCCGATACGAAAAGACTGATTTCAAACACACCGGCGCACTTTGGAAGCTGCTCCAAAAAATTGCCCGAACAAAAATCCTGAAACATGTGGAGTACCACGAGGCACAAAAGCGGACTCCTAAAAAAGAAGAGCACGTGGAAGGTGAATTGCCAGACTTGAAGCCGACAAGGGCACAAGCCGACGCGCTCGGCTGGGCGATTGAACAGGCGCTCAACAGCCAGGACGAGACAGAATCGAGTGTCCTTCGGCTAACGCTGAAGGGGTATCTGATTTCGGACATCGTGCGGATCGTGTTGGAGAATCTCGCTCCGCCATATCCCGAGATTCTTGCGTTGCGACTCCAGGGGCACACGGAATCCGACATTGCAAAAAAGCTGGGGATCGGTCGAGAAGCTGTCAAGTACCGGTTGCTCCGCATTCAGAAGCGATTGTCGAAACTCTTGGCATCCTGATGTACCTGTAACGACAACGTACTTATTGGAAAGACCGCCATGCAAGCCATCCAAAAAGAGGCGCTGCGCGCATCTGAACAATACAGAGATGAGCAACTGGAAGACCTGCGACACACCATTAATCGCTCGTGGTAACGGAAACGGAACAGGGCTGAAAACTGTAAGGACTGAGTCACCCGTTAAATCTGACAATGAATTGCCAATACTGGCGTGCCTGTGCCCAGCCGCAATGTCGGGGAAGAATGAGGTGAAGACGATGAACGATCCCGTATCAAGTATTCTCGACCTTCCAGCTATCAGCGGCTGCTACTTTTTTCCGCAACCGCGCACCGTAGTCGATCCACTTATCGTGCAATTCGACGGGATTCAACTGGCCTGTTATCGGCGAGTGGTCGATCCGGAGTGTCACACCTTGATCTACTTTCACGGTAACGGAGAGGCGGTTGCCGACTACCTGCCGGATATGGCGGACGAATTTGCAGAGCGGGGCCTCAATTCGCTATTTGTTGAGTATCGCGAATATGGTGGATCGACCGGAAAGGCTCAACTGGTATCTATGCTTGGCGACGGCGAGGCGATCATGCGTGAAGCGGGAATCGCCTCACAGCAAGTCATTGCCTTTGGACGTTCCATTGGCTCTCTTTACGCCATCGAACTAGCGTACCGCCAACCCAACATTGCAGGCTTGATCCTCGAAAGCGGGATCGCCGATCCTGCTGAACGATTCCTCACACGCGCACTCCTGACAGCGGCCGGAATTGACGAACATCAGGTCGCGGTCGAAATAAAGAAGTACTTCGATAACCGACAAAAGCTCGCTGCATTCTCCGGCCCTCTCTTGATCATGCATACTGAAAATGACCATCTGATCGACATTTCTCACGCCGAACGGAATCTGCACTGGTCAAACAGCTCGCAAAAACGGCTCATTCGATATCCAGTGGGTGACCACAATTCGATCATGGCATGGAATCGCACAGAATACTTCGAGGCATTGGCCGACTTTGTCAAAGGACTGCGAACCGGGTGAAGTCACCTGGCAAGGCAACAAGACCTCAATGCATCTCCGCTCGCGTCGATCGACCGATTCTCCCGATCTGCATACCGTGATCATCTCCCCCAACCGGTTCGCTTCCGAACTGCTTTGACGTGGGGTCGAGGCCCCGTTGTTTTCCGAGAAGCCGGTCGTTGCATTCACAGCTGGGACAGTAATTGTCGCAAAGCGACAGGCGGCGGCAAGTCGCGGAAGACAAACATGTCGCGCCAATGCCGGCATTGCCCGCAGGTCCACCAGGAAACTCTGGATTTTCTTCAAATCCCTGAACCACCGGCACGGCCAATCCGCCTTGAGACTATGACGTCGGCAATAACATCCGTTGGAACGACACAAAGCGTTGCGCGAGTTCTTGTGACCTCGATCGGTGCCGACGGTAACCGACGGCGCGTAAGACCTTGATACAAAACAGCCGCCGGAAAGCCATGCGGGTGCCAGAGCGTACCGTGGGTCGAGCGACAATTGTAACGCGTTCCAAGAACGAACTCAGGCGTCTCCGGCGACTCAACTCAATCATCCGATTATGCGAAAGGAACTGAATATGAAAACGCCGAGAATGAAACCGTGCGTACTTGGAACCTTCGCACTCGTTGTTCTTGGCACGAGTGGTGCAAGGGCCGAATGGTATTCAGCCGGTGATTATGTCGTGACAACGGCGGAAACGGGTTTGATGAGCGGCACAAACCGCGTGCGAACACTTGATTCGGCAACCAACTTCCGTGTTGACGAAGTGCGCGGCAACTGGGTGGCCTTGCGAGAGAAAGTCGATGGACAGGACGTCCGTGGTTGGGTCAAAAACGCGGATATCATGAAAATTGGACGAGAGTACCGCGCGTTGTACGCCACGAAAGACAGCCTGACACACAACCAGTCGCAATTCCTCAAGCTGCCCAAGAGTTTGCCAGTGACCGTTGTTTATCGCATCAGCCATCCCGTGGACATATTCGTGATAAGCGAAGAGGGGTTGTCGGCCTTAAAATGGGTCGCAAAAAACGGCAGTGGACAGATGTCGAGCCGTTTCCGCGAGTTGAATAGCTCAAGTGGTAGTTTCGAGTGGGCTCCACCCAACAACGAACAGTATTATGTCTTGATCGATAATACCTCTTTTCCCGACGGCGGCGCAAACGGCGGCCAGTCGATTGAATATTCGTTGGCCTATTGCCGTAAAGACCCGAAACCAGAGAAACCAAGAACCGGACGAGGACTGTTAATTGGCCAGGCAACTCTGGAATTCGACAATTACGAAGGCCGCAACGGGCGGTTCCGCAAACAGTATGATGTTGTCATTGAGATCTTCGAAAAAGATAATGACAGCAATGCCAAGACCGTTGCGGTGCCCACCGATCGTGACGGGTATTTCTTCCTGGCCAATACGGACCCGAACCGGCAATACCGCGTGATACGGATCCAGAGCGGTTCCATGGAGGCACCAGTCTCCGCGTTTTTCAGTTTTTCATTTCGCGGCAGTAAGAACAAGGACCAGTCGGTACGCGATGCCGGCTGCTATACGCTGCGAGTGCGTCCCAACGGCAAGCTGCAGACGCGAATTACAACTCCGGAAACGAGCGTTGAAACGCAGAAAGACGGGACAATGACGGTATTGTTCAGCGGCGCCGACTCGCCGCTCGATCGCCACGAATGGTTTCTGGCCAAGTTCCCCAACAGCGGATGGGCAGACAAGGTAGAAAAAGACCGCGATGCCATCTACATGAAACGAGCAGAAGACGCTCGCAAGAAGGAAGAGAAGAAGAGAAAGAAAGAGAAGTCGTCGGCAACTCCGAGTACGAAACCCGCACAATGAAAATGTTCGTAATGTTGCCGCCATCTGCAATTGGCATGGATTGCTGCCTGGCTGCTTGCTGATCGCCCCTAACCACCTTGCGTGGTTGGCGAAGAAGTTTGTTGGGCTAGACACGAGTTCACCCCTCCTCGTTTCTTAGCCTGTCAAACTCGTTCACCTGCGGGAAAAGCCCGCAGGAATCCTTCACCAAATTACTTGCGGCAATCGACTCAACCGATAAGAACTTGTGCTGTTATCCAAGATGTTGCCCAAGACACAATGCTGGCAAGCCTCGCACTGCACTGACAATGCGGTCCAGTTTCGTAATCGTATTGTCCTATCATCGCTGCGCTTTGATTGCGAAACGTTACGGAATATCCCGCAAGACATCAGCGTTCAGCTCGGTGCGTCCCAAAAAATGAAGCTGGTACTGATCCCACCCGGTGAGTTCATGATGGGGTCGCCGAAATCGGACGGTGACGCTGATGGTGATGAACGCCCCCAGCACAAGGTGCGCATCACGCGACCATTTTACCTAAGCGAAACGGAAGTGACTCAAGACCAGTACGCATCGCTCATGGACACTCAACCGTGGAGTGGCAAGAGCTTCGTAAAGGAGGGTCACGGTTATGCTGCGAGCTACATAAGTTGGGATGACGCGGTCAAGTTCTGCCAGAAATTGAGCCGCAAAGAGAGCAAAACGTACCGTCTGCCTACGAAGCCGAGTGGGAATATGCCTGTCGAGCAGGGACAACGACGGTTTACCATTTCGGTGACGATGATTCGCGTTTGGAAGGCTACGCATGGTTTGATGACATCCCTCGAGTGCACCCAACCGGAGACAACCTCCCCTAAGCCTAACAGCCAGCCAGACTCCTTCGCGCGAGACTGTGAGACAGCGATCCAACTCCCCTTGACTTTGAGCGCGTTAAGACGAGTTCCGGCTCGTAACTTGCCTCGAATCTTGGACCGAGTCTCCGCGTTGCACTCGATAATTGCTGAACAGCTGCTGGTCGGAAAGCGATCTACCGGCTTTTTGTTGCCCATAATCTTCTTTGCCCTGCTCCCATCGCGAAGCGGACGGCGTTCTGGTTGTTCTCCCTAAAGGGCAAAGAAAATGACGGGCAAAAAAGAAGTGTGATACCAGAGTCTGTTCTGTTCGCAGTATTTTAGTCTTCGCCGGCAAGTTGCGCGTTCGCGGCGCTGTTACAGGGCCAAACCCGAAAGGTGCTGTTACAGGGCCAAACCCGAAAGGTATAGAGTCGGTCCATCGCAGAACGTGAGCGGCGATGCGGGACGCGGGCGAGACACCTCGCGCTGCGAGTCATGAACAACAGGCTGGCCAAGTCCTCACCGGTCCGAATCGGCCTCTTCTTCTATTACCGATTGGCCGATGATAGAATGGCACGGGTACCGGCCTCAGCAAGTGTCTTCGTACAACCAGGTTCCCGGAAACGATATGCCTGAGCAAGATAGCGGAATGTAGCAACCGCCGAAGGCGAATTCATGGCCTCCGTATCTTATCGCATGACGAGAAAACGCTTCCGCCTCGATCACGTCGCCAGTAGCCGCTCGTGGCGTTTTGCGAGAAACTGAGCCTGAAAGAGGGCCGTACGTATCGCCTGCCGACGGAGGGCGAGTGGGAATACGCGTGTCGGGGTGGAACGACAACGGCATACTACTTTGGCGATGACGCCTCACGTCTGAGTGACTATGCGTGGTACGCCGGCAATGCGTATTCCAAAGGCGAAAAATACGCGCACGCAGTGGGGCGGAAGAAGCCGAACGCGTTTGGCTTGTACGATATGCACGGGAATGTATGGGAATGGTGTGCGGATCGTTGGCACGGTAATTACGATGGTGCACCGGCGGATGGTTCGGCGTGGGAGACTGGT
>JAJRVM010000269.1 GCA_024277285.1 Planctomycetota bacterium | reverse complement strand
GACTGCCAGAACAACGTCTTGCCGAAAACATCGAAGCCTCGAATGTTGGAATCCGTCAGAATGTCCAAGCTGCCCGCGGTTTGTGCGGTTGGGCTGGCCACGACAAAGGCGTTTGACGTGGCCGGGTCCGTAAAGTGGTCGATGAAGGGTCGGTCGATATAGGCGAAATCGCCCGCTGCCAGGCTCAGTTGTACGGGAGCCTCCCCAAAGGCCACGAAATGAGCTCCTACTCCGAACGTACGGGATGGGTCCAGCCAGGCGCCGATTTCCAAACGCCCGCCGCTGTGTGGTTCGTCCGCAATTCGGTCCTCGCCAAAGATTACCTGGGCATCCGCGATTCCTGTTTGGCTGGCTCGGGCCAAGACAGGAAACCAGCGTCCCTTTTGGAACATCAAAAGGTAGTCGAATTCAGCCCACCGCAGATCCGTCCAGCGTGGGCCGCAGGCGGCCACCGCGGGGACACCCCAATGAGCTGGCGCCCCATAGGCCGGTTCCATCGCGTAGGGGCCCGGCGCCATCTGCATTGGCTCCTCGACGATGATCGCTTCCTCCTGGATGGGCTCGGCATAAACCGCCGTCCGCACCACGGTCTTGCGACCGGAAGTGTATCGAAGCGACGCCCCGTGAGCCGGCGGACACAGGGTGGCCAAGAAAGAACTAGCCCACAGGAGAAATCCAATGGTCGGATGCTTGATCATGGTCATGGGAGTGCTCGTAGTGCTGTGCAGAAACTCTCGGCAAAGGGGCGCTGCGCTAATGCAGATCCATTCACGCGCAAGTGCGGTTATGCAGATTATCTCGGCAGTAACGGTCGCACAGGTTAAATGGACTTGGGAATTTACGCGGAGTTTGAGCGTGCCGGCACTGCTAGCATGCCATCGCAATGATGCTTGAAGAGTAAGAGTCGCGACCCGAACGTGGGAAGCCTCTTCGCAAAAAGAAAGGCATACCCATGGCATGCCTTTCCTCATTGACAATCGGACGTGTTCTGCGGCAGGGTACTACTCGGTGGACGCAGGAGCCTCCTCCGCCGTTAGCGCCCAGTCAGCCGTGTTAGGACCTTCTGCTACCGTAAAAGTGAATCCCGATGAGGAGAAGTTCGCATACTTGGCCGGAAGCAAGTTCACCGACTCTTTGTCGCTTCCCGCCGCGTCGGGATCGTAGTCTTCGGGATACGCGTCTCCGCCACCGCCCGTTGTGCCTCTTGTTGCGGCGGGGTCCTCGGCGGCAGCTTCCCATTTGGCGATCGTCACTTTGTATGAACCGACGATCGCCCCATCATCTTTCGAGTACGTCGTCAACTTGTAGCTGCCGGACGCATCGGTCTTGCCGACCGCGGGCTTGCCACCGCCGTCGCGGACGAATGTTACCGTGGCGCCGTCGACGGGTGCCCCATTCAGCGTGACCTTGCCGGACACGGGGCTGGTCGGATGTTGGCCGGCCCCACCGCCGCATCCGCCGATGACCATGGTTGCTGCGAGACAAAGTAGTGTGTGCAATGGGTGAAACTTCATGCTTCTCACGGCCCCCTAAGGTTGGAAGTAGACTTGGAATACCAAGCCCCTCCCGCAAGCGAGAGGGACTCGAAAAAACCGGTATTTCGTTTCGTCTTCAGGCTACTGTTGAGGCGTCGACTCGCCGCCAGCTTTCGAACCGAGTGCTCCCCAAACGCCGTAACGGGATTGGCCGAAGTAGGGCTGATAGAGAGTCAGGTCGCCGGTGTCGATGGCGTCGTTCACAAAATGAGTGGATCCGTCTGCATAAACAGCATTTACGCCACCGGAGTGTCGGCTTGCCGGCGGAATCGCCAGATCATTCGAATCGCCCCAGTACCCTCCATCCGCACATGCCGGACTGTTCGGCGGCAAGACTGTGTTGAAGCCGACGTACATCGCCTGACCGTCCGTCCAAAAGGTGCCGAATCGAGCCTGGACATCCTGGTTCACATAGTACTTGCCATCGGTCGTCGTGTAGCACAGAACCGGGCTGTTGCGTAAACCAAGGACTCGAGTCGCTACGGCTTTCACATGCTCGACGGTGAGGATCCCGGAGTTGATGGGAACCCTGCCTCGATAGAAACCGAGAGTCTCCTGGCAGAGTCGCTCGCTCATGGCAATGGTGTTGCTTGTACCATCGGTGATATCGGCCATGCGAACCGTTTGGTAAACGCCGAAGATGCCGCTGCAACGCTGTTCGTAATTCGCGTTCTGCACACGATCGCCGATACAAAATGCGTAGCTGTTGTACGGGCCGTTCTTGTCCGGGTAGCCGTCATCGGACGGGCAAAGCAGCGTGTCGGGCGCATCGTCCCAGTAGATCCAGCGACCCCAAGCCGCCGGGCCTTCCGGGGGGCTGGCGACGAGAAGCGGATTCCCGTTTTTGATCTGTTCCCACATGGTCGTCTCTTCCATGAACGGGAGCAGAGAGACGAATCCACTGCGGCGGCCTCGGTTGCTGGTGTTGCTGTTGATGCCTTGAGTACCGCCACGACGATAGACGAAGGCGCCGTACGTGTCGTGATAGTTTTGCAGTGCCAGCCCCAACTGCTTCAGGTTGTTGCTGCACTGGGAACGCCGCGCCGCTTCCCGCGCGGCCTGAATCGCAGGTAATAGGAGTGCCACCAAAATACCAATGATGGCGATGACGACGAGAAGCTCGACCAGGGTAAATCCCCGACCGGATTTCGCACTGGTTCGCACTTTCATAGTTACCTCGCTATAGTACAGAGTGAATCAGGATCCCATTCCTCCACGCAATCTTTACG
The DNA here is from genome assembly GCA_024277285.1 of Planctomycetota bacterium. The sequence goes on along the minus strand of JAJRVM010000269.1, from coordinate 2,608 downwards.
GATGTACTTAGCGATTGGTTCGCAAGAAACGTCAAATTGCAGCACTATTTATAGTGGTTAATGGTGCGTATCGGTCGAGTTCGATAGGGGTATAAACGACGGCGTTGGACCGCTAGTTCCTAGGGCCATGCTTTCAACCGTTTCCTCAAACGTTCCACGTCGCTCGCATATTCCGGATTGGTGGCCAGATTCCTGGTCTCTTCCGGATCGATTGCCAGGTCGTAAAGTGTGAGCTCGCGCACGTAGGAATTCCACGGTTCGCCGTTTGCGTTGGCATAGGGCACGATCAGTTTTAGATTCCTTTGCCGTATCCAACGGTATGCCACGTCCCGCCGCGGATTGCCGAGCGAACGGGCGTCGCCTGGATAGATCTCGCCAAATACAGCCCGGTCCGGGTCGAGCGATTGCTGTCCCGTTGCCGAAGGCAGCAGGTCGACGCCGGGTAGGTCGTATGCCGCCGCATCGACGCCCAACGCGGCAAGCACGGTTGTCGCCAGGTCGACGCTACTGACCAATCCCTGATGCGTTGCCGGTTTGATCACGTCGTCCCACCGCAGCAAAATCGGCGTGCGGATTCCGTTTTCGAAAGGGCTTCGCTTGCTCCGCTTGTCCTGTTTGGCGGATCCGGACGCGTTCGCCCAGCCGTTGTCGCACACATAGACGAATAACGTATTTCGACTCAGGCCTTTGCCGTCCAGATAATCGAGCAGTTGACCGATGGTGTCGTCAAACCACGCGATGTTGGCGTAATAGCCGATCAGATGCTCCGGCAAGTTCGTGTCTGTGAAAAGGTTGCGATACCGATCGGGAGCGTTGTGTGGTTCGTGGGGCAATACGGGTGCGTACCACAAAAGAAAAGGGCGATCGACATGACGGTCGATAAACTCGTAGACCGGCTGCATCGTCTTGCGGCCGATCAGCAAACCGAAATCGCCGTTGCCGTGGGCGACCCACTGGCCGTTTGGCAGGCGTCGATTCCAGGGTTGGTCGAAGCAAGGCCGATTGATCGTCATGCCTTCGGTAAAGCCGCCATCTTGATAGGCGCCTTCCCAGTGTTTGCCCGCTTGGAAACTGACATAACCCGCCTTGGCGAGCATGCGGGGCAACGTGGGCGATTGCATGAAAAGGTCCACGGCCGCGGCTCGAGCATGATCGTACGCTTCGACCGACGGCAACTGTCCCAACGCCTGGAATCCGGGCGGCGGATGGTTAAAACAAATCCCGTGCTGGTGGGGATACCGGCCGGTCAGCAACGTGGCCAGTGAGGGCCGGCAGACGCTGCTAGGGACGTAGCCGTTGACGTAACGCGCGGACAACGACGCCAGCCGGTCGATGTTGGGCGTTTGCACCAGCGAGTTGCCCATGAAACCGTAATCGCCGAAAGCCTGATCGTCCGAAATGATGTAAATCACGTTGGCAGGCTGGTCCGCAGCGGCGGCTTGGACGGCAATCGGCCGCATTCCCCACGCCATCGCCGCTGTTGCCAACAATGCCAACGAGCGAGTCCTTCCCTGTTTCTTATCGATCAACGATTTACTCCCGGCGCGTGTGCGCGAATCTTGGCGGAGATGCCCTCCGCGTAGACCAAGCGGCCCGTGTAACCGTCGTGCCAGCGGACAACGACCTGCGGCGCATCAAAAGCGACCCACTGATACCCGACTCCTTCCGGCCGCGGCGAGGGTGTAACGTTGTTGACCTGAACCACCGCGAAATAGGGCTGACGAAGCCGGGAGTAATGCACGTTGTCGGGGAACGTCCCGATCCATTTGATGCGAACGGGCCGGCCCTGACTGTTCCAATCCCCGGCCAGAGGCATATCACCGCCGCCGCACGTGCCCAAAGGGTGATTGGTCGATCCCATGGGGCCGCACATCATCTCCCAAACATTGTCCGTGACCTGGACCGTCGCCGACGCATGGACGTCGCCGGTGAATACGAGCACGGGTTTATCGAGTTGGTCGAAGCGGTCAATCAATTCGTCCCGTTGGTGGACATACGAAGAAAAGCCGTCGCCTTTGGGGACCCCGCCGCGCAGCGGATCGACATGATAGGCCGTGTGCCAAAGAACGAACGGATCCGGGGAGATGACGAAAATGAAATCGGCCGTCGATTGAGCCACGCCCTCCAGCAACCAACGCCGCTGTGCCTCGCCCAGGATGAAACATTTTGGATCGGCCAAGTCTGCGACGTTCCGCCGAGTCCGTTCGCCACGGGTGTCCAGCACAAAAAAATGGCAATTGCCGACTTGCCAGTCGTACCAGTGATGAGTGCCGATCGAGTACGGCGTGGCGGACTCGTCCGCCTTTAGCGGCCGATCCAACTCCAACGTCCGCGAATCGACAACACGCGAAATCGAATACACGCCCGCGTTCTTGCTGAATTGCTTGGCGGGCCGATGAATCAGGGTCTCGTCTTGCATCGACGGCGTGTAGGGATCGATGTGCAGCGTGGACGCCGTCGCCAGATCGAACATCGAAAAATCGGCCTGCGGGTCGTGCAGTCTTGCACGACCCGCCGAGAGTTCCGCCACGCCGAACCGTTCCTCGCCTCGAAGCGACTGCGGATAGGATGCCCAGCCGCAATACTCGTTCCAGACGCTTGTGCCGAT
>JAJRVM010000268.1 GCA_024277285.1 Planctomycetota bacterium | reverse complement strand
GTTTTGGCCCTCCGGGCCAGAGTTGCACCGATCCGTTCCAATCCGAGACAGCCTGATTTCTGCTGCCTGATTTCTGCTATCTGGCCACGGCACGTCCTGCCTCCCCGCAACCCCGGCTCCGTGAAGATCCGTGCCCATCTGTGGCCCCCCTTCAAATCCACAATTCAAGTCCAGACAGTCTGATTTCTACCATCCGCTTTCCACCAGCCAATCTCAGACAGCCTGTCCAGACAAATCTCAGACAGCCTGATTTTGGCCGATGCCAGGATTCGTCCCTTCGGGACTTTTGTGGGTTTCGTGTTGTCAGATTCCGGGGGCTGACGACCCCGGCAGGGGCTGTTTTGGCCCTCCGGGCCAGAGTTGCACCGATCCGTTCCAATCCGAGACAGCCTGATTTCTGCTGCCTGATTTCTGCTATCTGGCCACGGCACGTCCTGCCCCCCCCCCGCAACCCCGGCTCCGTGAAGATCCGTGCCCCCCCCCCCTGCTCCAAATTCCGTGTAATCCGCCAACGCTGGGCTGCAATACTGGCCGATACTTGACTTATATGGTCATGTTAGTTATGGTTGTCTTTCTGCCGGTTTTGCCGCCGGCTTGGGCGAACAAGCGAGAGTGTGCGACACGCGTGAGGCATTGCGGCACGAGCCGAACGCCGAGCGGATCGGACGCGGCGCGCGGGAATTTCGAGTTATTACACCACCGGGGTGGGATGTGAAGGAACAATCAGTGGCGACGCGCCCAGGTGGGGACCGTGAGAACAGGTTGGAGCCAACCGCTGAGTTCTTGGCTGACTTGGAAGAGTCCGGCAAACAGCTCGAATCGGCCAGTCCGCAGGCCATTCTGGCGTGGGCGGTTGAACGTTATGCTCCCCGTTTCACGATGGCGACGGCATTTGGTCCGGAGGGGATGACGCTGATCCACATGCTGGCCGAGATTGCCCCGAAGACGCCGATTTTCAATCTGGATACCGGCTATCAATTCCCCGAGACGCTGGAGTTGCGCGAGCGTGTTAAGGGGCGCTACGGGATTGAAGTGGAGCTGCGCCGCCCGGAACTGACGGTGGAGCAATACGAGGCTCGGCATGGTGGTCCCGTCTACAAAGACCATCCCGACCGCTGCTGCATGGACCGTAAAATTCGCATTTTACACGAGTCCGTTGAGGGGATGCACGCATGGGCGAGTGCGATTCGGCGTGACCAGAGCCCGGACCGGGCGCGCGCGCCAATTGTGGGTTGGGACCGCAAATTTCGACTGGTCAAAGTCAGTCCGTTGGCGAATTGTACCAAGAAACAGGTGTGGGACTTAATCGTCCAGCACGACATTCCGTACAACCCACTGCACGACCAAGGTTACCCGAGTGTCGGTTGCAGGCCCTGCACACGGAGCGTGATGTTGGGCGAAGACGAGCGGGCAGGGCGTTGGAGCGGATTCCAAAAGACCGAATGCGGGCTCCATTCGCTGGACGATTGAGCGTCAGGTGAATGCGCACAGGCGCGGTGTCGTTTTCTTGAGTGCGAGCCGGGAGGCCAAGCAAGGCGTGAACATATCCGCTCGTACCGAATATGCGTGTCTAGCTGTCATGCAATTGGCGGCCAGTTTCGGAACGGACCGACCCGTACGGTTGCGTTCAATTGCGCAAGCGCACGGCATCCCGGCCCATTTCCTGGTCCAAATATTGCAACAGCTCAAAGGGGCCGGGCTGGTAGCCAGCACGCGCGGCGCAGCGGGCGGCTACCACTTGACTCAGGACCCTGCCACCATCACGCTGGCTGATGTGATGTGCGTAATTGAGGGCGACACGACCACGATCGTGCGCGCCTGCGGTCGCGACACGCCCCAGAGCCAGGCACTGTTATCCGTCTGGAACCAAGTTGCCTTAACGCAACGGGAAATGTTGGCCGCCACAACGTTTCAGGAGCTGCTCGAACGAGCAGCCGTCACCACCGACCCGATGTACTACATCTGATTGATGGTACGTGGCTTCCGATCTCAGCCACCCAAGGACCGCGTTGAGGAATACGGCTTTCTTCGCGTTTTGATGATAGAGGGCGTTTTGCCGACGGAACGTTTTCCATGCTTGGGATGGAATCCCAAGCTACACGCAATTGACGCGAAACATGGGCAACTCGGTGGCTATTGGATCATGTTGTTTTGGCTCAACAGCGCCATGATTTGATCAACACACTGGTCAATCGAACATTGATCGGCGCGGACGACGAGGTCGGGTTGTTCGGGGGTTTCATACGGCGCTGAGACGCCCGGGAAGTTGGCAATCTCGCCAGAATCGGCTTTCGCATAAGCGCCCTCCTCGTCCCGTTGTCGGCAGGCGTCCAGGGGAGTGGCAACGTGAACGACCAAGAACCGGTCACGGCCAATCACGTCGCCTGCCTTTTGTCGTACCTCCTCGCTTGGGGCGACAAACGCAGCGATGCAGATCAACCCGGCATCGTTGACCAGTTTGGCGACTTCGGCGCTACGGCGCAGATTTTCGGAACGTTCTTCGGCGGTAAACCCGAGATCGCGGCTAATGCCTTTGCGCATGTTGCGACCGGCCAGCACGGTGCACAAGCGGCCGACATCGAAAAGGCGCCGTTCCAAGGCATAGGCGATCGAAGTCTTGCCGGACGCGGTCAGCCCGGTTAGCAGCACGGTGGCCGGTTGCTGGCCGAGGCGTTCGGCACGTTCCTGCCGAGTGACTTTACTGGCTTCCTTTGGTTCAATTTCGCTATGCGAATCGCCCTCCCAATGGTCGATTCGATCATCGCGAGTGATCCGATCCAAAATCATGCCAGCAGCGACGGTCCGGTTCGTGATCCGATCGATGATAATAATAGCGCCAGTGGATCGATTGCGGCGGTAGGCGTCGTAAGCGATCGGTTGGCTTAACGTGATGGCGCAGCGACCGATCTCGTTCAAATGCAAAGTGTCGGCATCACGGCGGTGCAGCGTGTTGACATCCACTTGATAACGCAGATCACTGACTGCTCCATTAACCATTTTCGTAGTGTGTTTGAAAATGTATGGCTTCCCGACACTCATCGGTTCTTCGTCCATCCAGACGACCATACAATCGAAACGGGACTCCAAGCGAGGGACGTTGCCGGGTCGCACCAACATATCGCCTCGGCTGACGTCAATTTCATCCTCCAGAGTAAGCGTGACGGAGAGAGGCGCAAACGCTTCTTTCATCTCACCATCGAACGACACAATCGACTTGACGCGACTGGTCTTGCGCGACGGCAGCGCAACGATTTCATCGCCTTGGCGGATGATGCCCGAGGCGACGGTTCCGCAGAAGCCGCGGAAATCGAGATGCGGGCGGTTAACCAGTTGCACCGGGAACCGAAAGTCTTCAAAGTTGCGGTCCGAGCCAATGTAGACCGTTTCGAGGAAGTTCATCAGCGTATTGCCATGGTACCAGGGCATCGCCTCACTGCGATCGACGACGTTGTCACCACGCAGTGCCGAGAGTGGGATGAAGTGCAGGTCGGGCAGGTCCAAACGAGCGACAAACTGGTTGTATTCCGCGCGGATCTTTTCAAACACTTCCTGGCTGAAGTCGACCAGGTCCATCTTATTGACCGCGACCAGGACATGCTTGATTCCCAGCAGCGACGTGATGAATGAATGGCGTTTGGTTTGCGTCAGCACACCGTGTCGAGCATCGATCAGAATCACGGCCAGATCCGCAGTCGACGCGCCGGTGGCCATATTGCGAGTGTATTGCTCGTGCCCCGGTGTATCAGCAATAATGAACTTTCGTTTTGAGGTCGAAAAATACCGATAAGCGACATCGATCGTAATGCCCTGTTCGCGTTCGGCTTTCAATCCGTCGGTCAACAGTGCGGGGTCGAAATCGCCGCCTGTCGTGCCGTGAGTTTTTGAATCACGTTCGAGGGCGGCGAGTTGATCTTCGTAGATCATTTTTGAATCGTAGAGCAAGCGGCCAATCAACGTGCTCTTGCCATCGTCCACGCTACCGCAGGTGAGGAAACGCAATAGTTCTTTGTTTTCATGCTGTTTCAGGTAGGCATGAATATCAGTGGCGATCAAGTCTGATTGATGCGACATAGTCTTCGTCTTGTTTTCCTGGCTCGTCGAGCCAAAACGGGGCGTGTTCGTGCGAAAGTCACGCCGCCTTACTCAGCCTCTAAACGGTTTGGACCGGTGAGAGAACGCTCCGCGAAACTCGTACGACTGTTGGTCCGGTGAGTGATTGGTGTGGCTTTCCGGTAGATGAGTGGCAGGTTCCTAGAAGTAACCGCGTTTCTTCTTTTCTTCCATCCCCGAGCCGCCCTCATCCTGGTCGATCACGCGTCCCTGCCGTTCTGAGGTTTTGGTCAACAACATCTCCTGGATGATCTCCGGGAGCGTTTTGGCGTCCGATTCCACGGCACCGGTAAGTGGGTAGCAGCCGAGTGTCCGAAAGCGAACGCTCTTGATTTGCGGTTCTTCACCGGGCCGCAATCCAAGCCGATCGTCATCAACCAGGATCAGAACGCCGTCGCGTTTGACCACGGGGCGAGGGGCGGCAAAATAGAGTGGCACGATTGGGATACTCTCCAGGTGAATGTACTGCCAGACATCCAACTCGGTCCAGTTCGACAGCGGGAACACGCGAATGCTCTCGCCCTTATTGACCTTGGAGTTGTACAGGTTCCACAGTTCGGGACGTTGGTTCTTCGGGTCCCAACTATGGTTGCGATCCCGAAACGAGTAGACGCGTTCTTTGGCCCGCGATTTCTCCTCGTCGCGCCGCGCGCCACCAAAAGCGGCATCAAACTGGTACTTGTCCAACGCCTGCTTCAACGCGTCGGTCTTCATGATCTCGGTATGCTTCTCACTGTCGTCCAACGGGTGGATGCCCAGTTTGCGTCCCTCTTCGTTACTGTGGACGATCAAGTCCAACCCAAGTTCCTTCCGCGCGTAACTCTCACGGAACGCAATCATCTCGCGAAACTTCCACGTTGTATCGATGTGCATCAACGGGAACGGAGGTTTGGCGGGGTAGAAGGCCTTGAGTGCCAATTGGACCATGACGGACGAATCTTTACCGACCGAATAGAGCATGACCGGGTTACTGAACTCGGCCACCACTTCGCGAATGATGTGGATACTCTCGGCCTCAAGCTGCTTCAAGTGCGTAAGATTGTAGCTCGACATGTGCTTTTTCTACTTGCGAGGCAAAATCGTCTGTTATTCTGCGGTGTCAAAATAGACGCGTACCGGCGCCGTTTCCTTCACTTCCAAGCGTGCATGCTGTTGGCCGTAACTCGGCCCTGGGACGGCATAGGCAGCTGTCGTTTTCGAGCGTCCGCCACGGAATCGCCCGGCGCCGGATGGAACCGATGCCGGCCCGTGCGGCTGGCAATTCGATGCCCCATGGAAGGTCCACGGCTCCGCACCTCGCGCCCGAACCTGGGAGTATAGGCAACTCCCCCGCACGACTCAACCGGAACTCGCATCCTGCCGAGTCAATTGCAGGATCACGCTGTGGGAATCGGTTCCCGGCATAGGGTACTGAGCGACACGGCGGAGTGCGAGTTTGGCGAGCAAACCACGCTCGCGTGCGGCCGCTCTTTCTTCCGTCCAGCGTGGGCCTTTGATTAGCAGTAGCCGTGTGATCGACTGCCAATGGGGGGCGAACCAGGTGCAGATTTTCCATAACGGCCCGACGGCACGTGCGACGATCGTGTCGAAACGAAAGTCGTTCAGTAGACTCTCCGCGCGGCAATGATGCACCGGCACGGACATTTTCAGTTCGGTAACGATTGAGTCCAATACCTTGGCCTTCTTCTGGACCGATTCGCAAAGACTCACTTCGATATCGGGACGCAGGATGGCCAGTATGATGCCAGGCACGCCGCCACCACTGCCGACGTCCAATACTTCCTCGCCCGGGTCCAACAACTGCGCGAGTTGCAGGCTGTCACACACATCGCGGCTGGCAAACGCGTCGAAGTCGGTATGCCGGGTCAAATTAAGCTTTTCGTTCCAGCGCCATAGCACGGCTCGGTAACGATCTAACTGCGCGATCTGCTCGTCGGGCAACTTCAACTCCAGTGCCTGCAGAGCTTCGGCTAGTGATGTCGAGTCGGTAGGATCGGTCATGAACGTCCTGTGCTAAAAACGGTAAATGGCTTGTATTCTTGAGCAGACTTCAGCGACCAACGGGAGCGGGTCAATGCTATTCGAGCGGTAGCTCGTGGTTGGCTGGCGGCCCTGCCGCCCTGTGCTAAAAACGGTAAATGGCTTGTATTCTTGAGCAGACTTCAGCGACCAACGGGAGCGGGTCAATGCTATCCGAGCGGTAGCTCGTGGTTGGCTGGCGGCCCTGCCGCCCTGTGCTAATGACGTCTGTAAGTCGATTAGATGGAAAGATAGGCAAGTTTGCGTCGCATGGCTAGACGGTTTTGATGGCAATATGTAACGATTATGCTGATTTTCTCGATTTTGACGACTGGAGGGCCGATATTTGTTTTGGAATCTCGTTGCGCGTACTGCGCTGCGCACGCTGCGCGAGAACGTTCAGGTGGAATTGGCTTGTTTTGAGGGAACTTCAAGGATGAACAACCGCACCGCAGCAACGTGGATTGGGCTTGCCATCGGGTGTCTCGGCCTGATCGGCTGCGCGTCGCCGTACACCTACTATTGCGATGACGGCGGTCCGCACGGGTTGTCAGGCCGTTTCAACAACGTTGGACCAGCCGCATGTGACGCTCCTGAAATGGCCGGTGCCGGTATGCCCGGTCCGGGTATTGTTGGAGCCGGTGCGGTGATGGTTGACGAGCCGTGCGATTCCTGTGCGACCCCTGGGCAGTACGGTCGGCACACACTTACTGGCATGTTGCACAACATGTTGACCTGCAACGCGGGCTGTGGCGACATTTACTGGGGCGAATGGAGTTACGACCCACCCGACGATTGCGATCCGTGCGACAACCATGGCAACTTCGTTGGACGGGGATGTTGTGGCCCCTCAGGACATGACCGATTCTTACGTGGTCTGCATGGCGTCCGCAACTGTCCAGTTGGATGTGCCAATGGGTGTGACCTCTGCGGCGGTGGACGATATGCCGGGGAGCCGGGTTGTGGCTGCGACGATTGCGCCAGCGGATCTGCCGAGATGATGGATGGCGAGATTTACGATCCAGCGTTTGACAACGGCATGCCGGTCCTCGATTCGGTCGAGCCGGTCCCTGCGCCACCGCCGAGCATACCACCGGTGACGCACGCCGCGGCGCGTCGGCCTGCAGCTCCCTATTACCAGCCACACCCCAACAGCCGGCTGGTCCGGCGTGCGCGACGATAATGTCTGTGTTGACGGCCGAGTTTTACCAGCGTGCTCCACGCGATGTCGCGCGTGGGTTGCTTGGCAAACGTCTGGTTCGTCGCTCGCGCGAGGGGGTGACCTCGGGACGCATCGTCGAGACCGAAGCGTATTTGTACAAGGATGATTTAGCGTGTCACGCAGCACGTGGCCGAACGCGCAGCAATGCTGCCATGTTCGGACGGGCGGGACGTGCTTATGTTTATCCGATCCATTCGCGGCATTGCTTCAACACGGTAACGGAAGCGATCGGACGTGCATCGGCCGTGTTGATTCGAGCGGTTGAGCCGCTCGAGGGCGTCCCTTTGATGCAGCACAGACGTGGGAGGACGGCGATCAGCGACTTAACGCGAGGTCCCGCGCGTTTGTGTGAGGCGATGGCCATCGATCGGCAACTCGACCATTGGGACCTGACTCGTGGTCACCGTCTTTGGGTCGACGATACGTTGGGCGCGGTTTCGAGCGATACGATCGGGAACTCTGTGCGGATTGGTGTAACGGCAGCGCACGACATGCTGCTACGTTTTTTCATCGTGGGTTGCTCGTTTGTGAGCGGGCCACGTCGAATGCGAGAAGTGTGATGGTAACGCGTGTACCGAGTTCTGAAGGTTCACGCGGTGTGGGCAACTGGACACATGGCACGTCTGGTTTTGTAAGCATTTGCGGAAATGAGGACTCGATCGGCCCATTCCGTGAGGGGACCGCTAATAAACGCGGATGGACGCTGATGAAAAGGCGCTCCGCCGGGCCAGTCTCAATAGTGTTCGGCACGATCGGTCAGCTACCAGCAATGCCGCTTTGGTTTTTCGTCGGTCGAACGTGAGGTTTTCCAGGTATCATCGGTTGCCTAGCCGGAATCGAGAGTTAAGCGCCTTTTCGAACAGGTTTCTTCGGATCGCAACTACTATTTAGCGGGTAATTAGCGGCATTAGGCTGCGGCAGGTTCATCATGAATATCGTGACACCGTTAATCCCCGTTGCAGCGGCGGCACTCGAAACGGTTGTGGAAGGTGTTGGCAGCGCGTTGCAAAAAGGCAGCTCTTTTGCGAGCATGCTTGGCGGCTTGACCGAACGTGATTCGATTGGCCAGTCGAGTGACACGTTGACGCCTGCGGACCGGGCGCCCAACGTTTCCGAACGTAGCGGGCAGGTACAGCTTGACCTTCTGCGTCAACAGCTCGAGTCACTGCGGCAGTCGGTCGAAAAGCAGTTGGCCGAGCGGTTTTCGGCTGCGGGGATCGACCTCTCCGAGCCGGCGGTTGTCGAGCAGGATGCGGACGGCCGCTTGCTCGAGACGAGTGGCCATTGGGACCGTGCGAAGATCGAACAACTGCTGGAATCAGATTCATCGCTGCGCGCTGCCATCACTCAGTTGTTTGAACAGGAGCAGCAATTGGGCTTTGGCAGCAACGGCGCCGCGCGAACTCGGCAGATCATCGTTCGCCCAGGAGGCGGACCGGCGTTGCGGGCCACCGAGGCGTGATGACCTCGGCTGGGCTGCCAAGAAAGTCGACCGTTTGGGAGCAGCTTAGCTGGACAGCGCCACATTGCGATCGAAGCCGGGAAGAGGACGCCTGACCGCAGACCGCTCCACCTAGCGTTTTCTTTTGCCCACCATCTTCTTGCCCTCTTCTCCTGCCGCGCTGATCGGCGTTCTGTTTGCGCTCTTTTGAGGTAACCGTTCACGCGTTTCAAGCCACAACCGACTCGTCACGCCGACTGCGGAACCATTACCCAGCTTCAAGTGGCGTCTCGGTTGAAAGGCGAGCGGCCCATGTTGAAGCCAACCGCGTCTTGATTCGGCCTCAGCAAAGCGACGGTTAATAGAAAACCTTCCGTTCGACCGATGGAAGACGAAGGACGCGTTGCTGGTAGCCGACCAGTCGTGCTCCCGGCCGGGACAAGCCCGGCGCAGAGCCTCGTTTTGACCCCCGACCAGTCGTGCTCCCGGCCTCTTTTCTGCTCGGAGGATACCTAGCTTCGGCTGCTTG
>JAJRVM010000267.1 GCA_024277285.1 Planctomycetota bacterium | reverse complement strand
GCCAGGCTCAACACGCGGACTTCCCAGTCGCGCGCGATTTTGCACTTCCGCACAGGTCCCGTTGAGCGAAGGGGACCTGATTGGAGATGCAAAACGCCGCGCGAAGCAGCCTACTCCTGTTCACCTTCAGGTTCAGGCAGACGGACCATCAGCCACGTCTGCGTCTGTGCCTTGTCGAAGTGCACGAGCGCCGTCGCCTCGTCCTCGGTCAGGTTGTAGATGCCCGTTTCCATCACCAATCCGGGGTTCGAGCCGTCCGCAATTTGCCACGCGGCACGCTGCGTCTTTTGGTCGACCATGCCCTCCACCGGGCGACTGGCATCGGTCGTTTCGTTATACAGCGTACCGGCGATGATCCCCTCCTTACTGACGGCCAATTGCAACAGCAGACCGCTGTCCGTCGCCGATTCTTCCGTAATCGCGAACACGCCTAACGGCATCCATTCCACTTTCTCCGCATCAACATCTTTGGGAACGCTTTGGGCGATCTCTTCGGCCTGGTCGTAGTAAACTTCGGCCGATGCGACCTCCTTGCCGTCGATGTGGACGCTGTTGTCCTGGTAGACAACCGTATTGCCGTAGTCGTAGCGGTACGGCTTGGACCATGACCAAGCGAACCAAGTGCCAAATGTGGCCCAAGTTGCGGGACGCCAACACCAGCCGGCCGAGTGTCGGTTCCAATGGCTGTGCCAACGCCAATGTGCACCAGAGTGAGGATGCCGTCCCCACCAATTGCTATTAAACGGTCGGTTGTTGACGTGCGCCCACTTGTTGCGAAGTGCCGCAGTGTTGTGTTGACGATTGACGCGGTTACCACTGCCAATGTTCACCGTCTTGCCGCCCGTCTTGATGTTGACACGGTTGCCCACGTTATTCTCTCTGTCACCAATGTTGGCCTTATTGCCAATGCTGGCTTTGTTCCCGACGTTAGACCGATCGCCAACACTGGGCCGTTTTTCGGGCGTTTGGCCAGGCAGGTTGAGAAAGTCTTTCACGTCGCCCTGGGAAGGTCTGCCCGTGCCTGGGCGCCGGTCACCCGTGTTGCCGCCGCCGAGTGCCGGAAGGTTTCCCGGGCGATTTCCGCTGCCCGGACGACCCGCGTCGGGTCTACCGGTACTGGGTCTACCGGTACTGGGCCTACCGGTACTGGGCCTACCTGTACTGGGTCGCGTCGCGGGACCGCCTGTGCCGGGACGCGGCGTGGCAGGTCGAGTCGCTGCGCCGCCCGAACCAGGGCGTCCTGTGGCTGGGCGAGTGGCAGGGCTACCGGTCGAGGGGCGCGTTGCCGAACCACCTGACCCTGGCCTCCCGGTGGAAGGTCGTGTCGCAGCTCCGCTACTGGGACGGCTGGGTGCCGGTCGCGCCGCCGCGCCGCCGCTGGGCCTGCTGGTACTGGGCCTGCTGGTACTGGGCCTACTGGTACTGGGCCTACTGGTACTGGGCCTGCTGGTACTGGGCCTACTGGTACTGGGCCTACTGGTACTGGGCCTACTGGTACTGGGCCTACTGGTACTGGGCCTACTGGTACTGGGCCGGGCCCCCGAGCGACTCATGGAGGGTGTCCGCGCGGCCCCGCCACCGCCACGTGACCCGCCACCGCCACCGCCACGTGCGCCGCCACCGCCACGTCCACCACGGGACCATGCTTCATTGGTCGTGAGCAACAGGCTCATTGTCACGACAACGACAAGGAAAAAAATACGTTTCATTTCAGTGTCTCCCAACACGGGTTCGCTTTGTTTTGAACGTGATCTTGTCACATCACCTGGCTGGCTTGTTGAATTGCTCGGTATCGGCAATGCCTACCGCTGGTCGTGTGACAGGTTCTTAGTATACGGAGCATGGGTTGTGCGCTGCCACGCTAACAGGGCACGCGCTGCGCGCATCACACTTACGGTTGCTTGCGGACAATCTCCATCGGCCCGACATTCGGCAGCAATTGGCCGTCCACTTGTCGACCAACAGAACGAAAACGGATTTTTCCTTCGTCGATCAATTCATACACATTCGTTGCCGAAGCGCGGCGCCCATCGGGCAGTACATTCAAGGTGTGCACGACCCAACGCCCATCGTCCTGCGTCCAACGTCCGGCGGCAAACCCGCCATCCGAATCGAACAGCCAGGATCGGATGGTCTCATTAGCGGGATCCCAGCCGATGACCTGCGTCCCTTGGAAGTCAACCACGCCATCGATTTGAACTTTGAAAGATCGCGCGATGAAATTACGATTCGCTGTCCAGCGGCAAGCCGTCTCGACCGAGCCGTTGTCATCCGCGTCGGCCCATGTGCCGATCATCCATTCGAGTGGCTTCAATTGCTCGTAGTGCGACGGTGGCGGTGCTGGAGCGTCCGCTTCCCGAATACTATCGATTTTCCAGCCTTCCGCTGTTTTGACGTGAATGGCTTTGTACTTGGTTTCCCGAGGCGCTTCGCCCTCGACGATCACGCGCGCCACACCGGTTTCAACCGCGACACTTGGCGCGATCACTTCCACTTCCGTGTCGACCAGTTCAAGTCTCGCCTTGCTCGATTCGGCGAAGTCAGTGGCAAACTCGTCCGTCAGCTGTTTTCGGCCACGTAGTGTCTTTCCGCCCGGAGTGATGAATTCGCCTTGGGGAGTCCAATGATCTGCCAACGCCTTGGCGTCAGCTTTGTTAAAGGTGTCGACATACGACGCGATTGCATGCTTAATCGCAGTCACATCGTCGTCAGGAGGGTTGTCGTCCGCCATGGCGGCGCCTCCTGATACACTTGATCCCAACAGCAATAGCAACAAGATACATCTCATCGGTCACTCCTTTTTCGTTATCAAGATTCTGCGGAGCCGCTCAGCAACAAGCGAGTTCCGTGATTGCCTTCACGCATTGCCGAATACCTGCCAAGCAGTCAGCTCAGTTCGGTAACGTATTGCTTTGCCGTTCCGCGGTGTCCACTCACGGGCAGAATGTTACGCAAGAATAGAGACTTGTCACACAACCTGGCCGACCTTGTTGATGTGCTCGGTATTGGCGGTATTTATCGATGGTCTTCGTGACAGGTTTTCAGTGCTGGCCATGCGCACCAAGCCTGTCGAGGCGGTGCGCGCAACGTTCACAACGACGGCCAATACGTGCCGACCGCCATGGTCGAGAGGCACGCCATGGGGCAGCGTGTGAAGGGTGTAACCACACAAGGATCGTCAGGCAGCGGCTGGGTAGATGTTAGTTAGGCCGACAGAGTAAAGGGAAGCAAATGGGTTCGAGGCCAATGGATCAATTCAATTTCACGAGCGTCAGTTGAGACTGCTTGGGCACGGTTCCCACGGTATTGCACATTGCACTACATCGATACGTTGATTTCGCTGGTGCGTCCCGATCGCGGGTCGACAACCTGCAGCTTTACGGTTCGACCACCCTTGCGCACCGCCTCGGCAAATGTCTTGGGGTGGAGTACCGGTTTGTCGTTAACCTTGAGGATCAGCATTCCCGGAGTGATTCCAGCGCGCTCGGCGGCGCTTCCTCGGGTAAGTGGCGCTGTCCAGCTAGAGTTGTCCTTGGAGTAACTGGAACAAGGCTTTGGCGCCTTCGAGGCTGCCTGTTTCAAGTCCCTTGCGGAACCAGCGGGTGCGCTGTTCGGAAGTGCCGTGTGTAAACGAATCGGGTACCACGTACCCTTGCGCCTGTTTCTGGATCCGGTCGTCGCCGACTCCCGCCGCCGCGTGCAACGCTTCCTCCACGTCACCCGGTTCGAGAATTCCCTTCATTTGTTGTGCATGATGGGCCCAGACTCCGGCAAGGTAATCGGCTTGAAGTTCTAAACGGATCGACATCTTATTCTGCTGCAGCTTGCTGGCAGTGCCACGCTGGCGATCCACCAGTTCGGAATAGCCTAATTGACGTTGCACATGGTGGCCGATTTCGTGCGCAAGCACGTAGGCAACCGCAAAATCACCCGGAGCTTTGAACTTCGTTCGCAGTTCATCGCAAAACGCAAGGTCGATATAGACCTTTTCATCAGCTGGGCAATAGAATGGCCCCATCGAAGCTGCTGCCAGCCCGCAGCCCGATCGGACCTGATCCGTAAAGAGCACTAAATGAGGCTTGGGATAGGGTTTGCCAACCTCATCTTGGAATACTTTCGTCCAAACGTCTTCCGTGTCAGCCAAAACGACAGAGACGAATTTCTTGATCGGTTCCTGCGCTGGATCCACCTCTCTCGGTTCACCGGCCGCAGGGCCGGCCGCTTGTTGCTGCTCGAGCAAGGGTCGGGGATCACCACCAAAAAGGGCAATGATTAGCGCCAGAATCACGACGCCTATCCCGCCACCAACGGCTGCTTTGCCAGCCGACATCCCGCGACGATCCTCGACGTTCTCACTCTCTCTTCGGCCCTGCCAACGCATGTTCTTGGTCCACCTTTATGGATTGATTACAGATGTGCCATAACACTCGCCATCGCTCGCGATTTGAATAATGATGGAGCTATCAGCTCTGCCCATGGTCCTGCGAGGCCGCACGGAGTCAGGCGGACGGCGCCCATCTTGAGGTATCGACGTCGTTGCCAGGACGTCGTTGCCAGAATGCTCCTTGGCACGAGCCACCGCAACGAAAAGAATTGCCTGCTCCAGGTTCCTCCCCCCAAGGAGAGAGTGCTCCCGAGCGCCAGATGGCGTTCAAATAACTGCAAAGTGAGACGGGTATCCTGATTACTTTATACCCCGTCGCGGTTGCATTGCCAGTGCCCCTTTTGCTTGATTCAAAGCGTTTTGTGCTGGAACGTCGAATTCGGGGCAATGTGGTGGAGCGGACGCGTTGCGGTTCGCCGAATGACACGCGCGGCAACCGGTTTGGAGCGGCCGCCAACGCGGTCCTGGTCCGTCGGGTCGGGAAACGACCGTTTTTTTCGATTTACTGGCCTGTCGCTCCGCCGCGGCTCCTCGGTAGAATCGAACGCCATGAACCGCCCTGAAACCACGCAACTGCCAACCCAGACGTACTCGCTAGCGGCCACCGACGGCCTGGTGTTGGCGGCTCGTCGTTGGGACCCTCCCGGCAATGTCATCGCGGCGGTTGGCATCGTCCATGGATTGGGTGAGCATTCGGCACGCTATGACGAGTTGGCTCAGTGGCTCACTTGTGCCGGCTTTCGTGTCGTCGCCATTGACCATCGTGGGCACGGATTGACCCCAGGCAAGCGTGGTCACGTCGCGGACTACTCGTTGCTATTGGACGATATCGACTCGCTAGTGAAGGAACTGAACTCGGCGGACCCGCAGGTGCCCTGTTTTCTTTTCGGGCACAGTCTGGGGGGGAACTTGGTGCTGAACTACGTCTTGCGCCGCCAATCCCACCAAGCCATCGCGGGGCTGGTGATCACCAGCCCGCTCTTCGAGCCAACCGCTGCGCCACCGATGTTGAAGCGGGGCGTCGCCCGAGTCCTGAATCGCATTTGGCCGTCATTCACGTTTGATACGGGTGTGACTGCCAAAAAACTGTCCCACGATCTTGATGCATTGGCGCGTCACGAGGCCGATCCGCTGGTGCATCATCGCGTTTCAGCGCGGCTTGCTCTCGATATGCTCGCCGCGGGACGTTGGGCACTCGCACACGCCAGCGCGCTGAAGACACCCCTGTTGCTGCTGCACGGCGACGAAGATCAGGTCACTTCCCCCGCGGCAACACGCGCGTTTGCCAGGCGTGTCGGTGACCTATGCACACTTCATATCGCTCCGCATGGCTATCACGAATTGCATCGCGAGTCGGATCGCGATGCGACGTTTCAACGCATCGTCGCCTGGCTGCTGGATCGAGTTGAGAGCTGAACACACTGCGTGTGTCAAGCGCGCCTTGCTGTGTTAGCATGGCTTGGAGTAGCCTTACAGCACCAAGGGCAAGGCTTCGGCCGCCTCTTGCTATCGCAGGCTCTTTGCGATTGCCACACAGCCGGTGCTACGTTCGCCTTTGTGGCCGTTATCCTTGATTGTCTTACTGACGCGGCCAAGTCTTTTTATCGGCAATGGGACTTTGAGGAAGTTCCTGGCTGTCCGTACCGGCTGTTTGTCAGCTACCAACAACTCGACGCGATGATGCAGGGTGAGTAACCACTTCGATCCTCGGTTGACTCACGTCGTGGTTTCTTGGCAGACACCAAAGAACCTGTCACGCAACCTGCCGGGTCTGTTGAATTGCTCGTTATTGGCGTTAAGGCCCCTGCCTGCTTGTCAGGCAGGTGAATCAGTTTGCCAAGCTAGATCGCAATCGAGATGTTTTCCCCCCCACTCTCCCGCGTCTGCCGCCTCCGGCGGCAGACGCGGGAGAGTGGGGGCATTTTCGGCGGTGCCCCGGCTAGCCATGCAAACTGATTCACCAACGGCACAAGGCCGTTGGGGTCTGGAGTTTGCGTCCAAAGTGGCGCTGTCCAGCTAAGCACGCTCTCAGGGAGCGACGGCATGGAGTTGTTCCTTGCCGATGAAGTAGAGTAGCTTGCCATCGGAGGTAATATCGACCTTGCCCTTGTCGAAATACTCTCTGGCAATGTGAGTTGCGGCACCGGTCTTGGGATCGACTTTATACAATTGTTCGTTACCCAGTACGTAAAGAAATCCGCCAAGCGCGGTGATCGCCGAGTCTCCTTGGTCGAAGTATTTCTTGCCGACCCGAGTGGCGGTGCCGCGTTTGGGATCAACTTGGTAGATTCTCTCTTTACCCAGTACGAAGAGCTTATCCCCCAAGCTCGTCATGCTCACAGGCCCCTTGTCGAAGTACGCGGAGCCGAGTCTTGTGAACTTGCCAGTAGCTGGGTCGACTTGATAGAGTTTTTCCTTGCCGACCACGAACAGCTTGCCGTTATGGGCGGCGATGGCTACGTCGCCTTTATCCAAATACGTCTTGCCGATGCGTTGGCAAGCTCCCGTGGCTGGGTCCACTTCGTAGACCTTCTCGTTGCCGACAATGTAGAGTTTGCCGTCAAGTGCCGTGATATCCGTTGGGCCTTTGTCGAAGTACATCTTGCCAATGCGTTGAGACGTGCCGGTTGCCGCATCGATCTTATATAGCTTCTCTCGGCCAATGACATAGATGGAACCGTCGGCGCAAACGCATGCCGAATCCCCCTTGTCGAAATACTGATCACCGATCCGCGTGACACTTCCGGCCTGACATACGGTGACGAAAGTCATGATGGCGACGGGAAGCAATGTGATGGCGGTCTTCATGGAGACGTTCCCTTCATTCTTCAATATTCTGCTTGTTCAAGCCGTGGCGCGACTCGTTGCGATCAGGATCTTCGGCAACACTACCTATCTTCGGCAACACGGTCTCGATTGTCCTTACCGGAACCGCAGCGGCACATATTCAATAGTAGGACACGCTTTCCTGATCCTGGGCCAGAAAATTCCCGATTCGAGTTGCACAGCGTCCCGCCCGTCGGTTACGTTGATCGGTTGTTCCCAGCTCGGTGCGCTGGTCAGCACGCTTGGCGTGTTCTGCAGCGCACGGCCTACCTCACAAAACGGGAGTACACTCGATGTCATGCGGAAACGGTCGTCTTTCGTTGCTCACGTTGCTTGGTTTGGTCGTTGCAACCGCGGTCCTGACGCTCGCTGCGCCATTGACCACTGCCGTCGCCGTGGAGACTCCGGCCTCTTCGGTTGTGCAGCAAGTGGTCGAGGAAACGGGCATCGATCGAGGTGTCTGTTGCATGCTCGGTTTTGATGCCGACACCGCGCTGTACTTGGTGCGCTCGACGAACCTGCTAGTTCACATCCTTGATGCCGACGCGGAAACCGTGATCCATGTGCGTGAAGTTGCCGGGCAAATGGGGGCCGGGATTGATCGCGTGGTGATCCAGCAGCGTGAACCAGGCAAGCTGCCCTACGCCAATAGCATCGTCGATCTACTCGTGGCTACGCAAACGTCCGACGACGATCTCGACGGCTTGGCCGTGAGCGAGATCCTGCGCGTGGTGCGTCCTGAGGGTGCGATCGTGGTTGGCCGAACGGCCCATGGTGATACGATCGCCAGCGTCAGCAAGCAATTGCAGAGCTGGGCAGCGACCGAAAAGGCCAAGATCCTCGGCGGGACTGCCGGGAGCTTTCTGTTCCTGCGCAAGCCGATCCCCAAGGGCATCGACCAATGGCCGTTGTGGGAGCGAGGGCCGGACAACAATCCGGTTTCATCCGATCAGGTGATTCAAGCTCCCTACATGACCCAATTTATGGCCGAGCCGTACTATATCACGATGCCGTCGATCACGACGGTCGCTGGCGGCCGAACGTTCCTGGCCACCGGGCATATCGCCCATCACCGCCGCGAATGGGATATGGTCAACCTGCTGATCGCACGCAACGGTTACAACGGTACGCTGCTGTGGCAACGGAAGCTGCCCGAGGGGTTCCTTGCGCATCGATCGGCATTTGTCGCGACCGATGATATCTTCTACCTGATGGACGGTGATGGCTGTTTGATGCTTGACGCGGCAACGGGTGTCGAGCAAGGGCGCATCAGCATCCCCGATGTGGCGGGTGACTGGAAGTGGATGGTGTTGGATAAAGGGGTCCTTTATGTCATGACAGGCCCCCAAGGAGATGAAGCGAAGGTGATCAAAGGGGATCGGTCGTTTGGTGGGTGGAGCTGGGCAGATTTGAGCCGCGGGTACTATGTGCAGCCGCGTGTGCCTTGGGGTTTTGGCAACACGATCGCAGCCTACGACGTGGCGCAGAAGAAGCTCTTGTGGAAACACGAAGAAGCAAGCCCGATCGATTCGCGCGGTATGGCGATGTTGGGCGATAAGATATTTCTTTATGCTCCCGAAAAGCACTTGAGCTGTCTGCGCCGTTCCACGGGCGATGTCTATTGGACAAACTCCGATGAAAAAGTGCTGAATTTGATCGAGCAACCTGGCCGTGGATTGGTCTCGACGCCAGGCTTTCGCAGTGAACCCCTATCGGTTGCCACGCCCGACGCGCTGATCATCCAGGGCCAGACGCGCATGAACGTCATCGCGGTTTCCACCAATGACGGCTCGCTGCTCTGGACCAAGAAGAAATTTACCAACAACCCGAACGCCATTTACGTTGACGGGAAGATCGTGTTGGGCGTGGGGACGCGCGGCGCTCATGCCGTGGTCGACCCCGTAAGCGGTGATGTTTTGGAAGAGCTGAATTTTCGCAAGCAAGCGTGCACGCGCCTGACCGCGTCCCCCGATTCGTTCTTTGTGCGCGGCGAAGGCACTTTGCGTTTCGACCGCAAGACCAAAAAAGTGTTGATTGATGGGGCCGCTCGACCTGGCTGTAATGACGGTGCCATCCCCGCCAACGGGCTGCTCTACCTTGGCCCCTGGCAGTGCGATTGTAATCTCTCTTTGATCGGCGCTTTGGCCGAGTGTTCCGCGGGTGACTTCCAGTTTGATGCCGTCGACAATCCGACGCTCCGCCTGCAACGCGGCGAAGGAGATATTCAAGCGGTCGCGTCGCTGCCCGTTTCCGACGAAGACTGGCCAATGTACCGCGCCAACAACGCGCGCACTGCATCGACGCCGACCCGTTTGGCAACGCCAAAAGGGGCGGGGCAGGGCGGTCGCACTGGGCAGGGCAGGCGTGGCGGACGGTGGGTCTATGAAACCGACCAACCCTACGTACCGACTCCTCCAATCGCTGCGGGCGGAATCATCTTCGTTGCCGGCAGCGACGGGGTGGTTCGAGCGATCGACGCTCAGAACGGTCGTCTGCGCTGGCAGTATGTCACGGCGGGCCCAATCAAGGCGGCGCCGACGGTATGGGAAGACCGCCTGTTCGTTGGTAGTGGTGATGGCAACGTCTACGCATTGGAGGCCGACTCCGGCCGGTTGCTCTGGCGCTTTCGTGCCGCTCCGCAGAACCGCCTGATGATGGTCTACGGCAATCTTTGTTCAACGTGGCCAGTCAATACGGGCGTGCTCGTCCATGAAGGAACAGCTTACTTTGCCGCCGGAATTGTCGACCATGATGGTACCTATGTCTATGCGTTGGACGCCAAATCGGGTGTAATGCGTTGGCAAAACAACACGTGTGGGCACTTGAACCCCGAGTTGCGTAAGGGGGTCAGCGCGCAGGGGAATCTGAGCATCTTAGGCGATCGATTGTTAATGGCTGGCGGCAATCAGGTTTCGCCGGCCGTGTTTGATTTGAAGTCCGGCGAGTGTCTTAACGCGACGTTCGCTCAAGGCCAACCCAAAGCCAATCACGGCAAGTTTGTTGGAGTGTTTGCCGACCGATACCCGGTGAGTGGTGGGCGAGTGTTGTACGCATCACCACGTAATGTGGCCAATAAGGACAGTTTCGTGCTGTATCGCGAAGGTCGTCGGCTGACGATGAGTTTCGGTGGCGTGCCACCCGCTTGGAACGACACGGTATTGGCCTTGGCAGACTACCGCAACGGCAAGCTGCAGTGTTTCGATGTAGCCAAGACCGAGGCACGCATCAAGAAAGGGTTTACTCCGCCATCCGATCGAGCGCGCCCATCGCGCTGGAGCAGCCTGGCACAGGCTTTTGCGGGTGACGGAGCGTCACGTTGGGGGACAGATTTGGGCAACGCCAACCAGTTTGAAGTGTTGGCTGTGGCTGCCACTCCCGATCATGTTGTTGCCCTCATCCAGTTTCAAAACCGCGCACGCGCTCATCCCCAATGGCAGTTGGTCGCGCTGGACGCCACGGACGGTACACCGATCTGGTTCTGGCGACACAATCTGCCGGTCGAGCCGCTGCCCGAAGGCTTGGCGATCACCCGCCAGGGGCACGTCATCGTCACGTCCCTCGACGGGAAAATTGTGAGTCTTGGGCCAAAACAGCCCGCGCGCTGAAAGCGGAACGCAGTGTTGCATCAGGACTTCTGCGACCTGCCGCAGAGGTGACGAATGGGAGACCGGCAGCGGCGGCGCTTGATCGGGAGTACAGTTCAAAATTCGATAGGCGAGTGTTTCGGTTCGCGATGGCCAAGTCAAATCCCTTCCAAGCCCCAAGTTCGCCGGTACGCGCCTCCAAGACGCCCGTTCAGCGCCTGCGAACGGTGCGTTCGGTCGCGGGTGTTGTCGCGCTGCTGTTGTTGGTCGGCGGGGTGCTGTTTACGGTGATCGGGATGATGCAGGCGTTCAGCTCGCTTGCCGCCACGGAGTCGGTCCGTCCAACGCAATTGGCCGATGACATCGGTGTCTCGATGTTGGGTACCGTGATTGGCATTCCGCTTGCGGGTGTCGCTCTTGGCATTCGCGTCTGGGCATCAATGCGGCTTCGGCGAAGCCGGACCGCCGAGCGAGAGGCTCTGGATCGCGCGGACACGACGCAACTCCGTTCATGAACGAAGGCGAGTTGGCATTGCGCTAGCCGGATTGAAACGTAGTGGCCACGCGCGGACTTTGGCCGTGAACGATTATCACAATTCAGCATGGAGGATTCAGCATGGACACTCACCAACGCGTGTTGCTCGTCGATGCATCGACCAACTACTATCGCATCGACCGCTATGCGGTCGGCCAGCCGTTCTTCGGCCCCGTCGATTTGGGGTTGCACCTTGCCGGACGCTTCAACTCGCTGAATATCGGTGCGGGACTGCTGGCTGGTTCCGTCTTTCCTGGGTCGAATCGGCTGATTGTGACCGGCCGGTCACCTGCGTGGGACGCTTTCTACGTCTCTACCATGGGCGGCGCGGCGCTGGTGTTCGACAATTTGGGAATCAACATGCTGGCCGTCGTGGGGCGTGCCGCGACCCCGTCGGTTCTGTATCTGAACCGGGAAGGAGGCGAGCAAATCGAAGTGGAACTGGCGCCGATCGACCTGCAGCAGGCATGGGAGTCGGGCGAAGGTGGCTTCTACGGATTGATGCAGTCGGTGCATCAACGTTACGCCGGTCGGTATCAATCCGATCCGCGCATCTTGTGCGTGGGCCAAGCTGCGGCGGAAACGGATTTCGGCGCGATCGGTTCGGCGCCGATTACGGACGGTCAGATCACGCCTACCGACACGTGGGCCGGCCGAGGCGGGTTTGGCTCGAAGCTGCTGCAGCAACACAACGTCTGCGCAATCATCTATGGTGGAACGTTCGTCGACGACGATTTTCGTGACCGCAAAGTGGCTGACCAGTGGTTTTTCGATCGGTATGAAAAGCGACTCAAGGCCGTCGATTTCGAAGCCACGACGAAGTACCGCTTTGATCCTGGCTTTGAAACGGGTGGTACGCTTGGCGTCAATTACGCCAAAATGGGCGGCCGGATGCTGTATCTCAACTATCGCAGCATCTATGACTCGGAAGAAGAGCGACTGCGCGTGCATGACACGTTCATCATCAAACACTACTTGAAGCAATTCAATGAAGAGACCATCCGGCCGAAGCAACAGACCACCTGTGGCGAGCCATGTGCCGCAGTCTGCAAGAAGCTGCGCGATAAGTACAAGAAGGACTACGAGCCGTATCAGACGATGGGGCCTCTGGTCGGAGTCTTCGATCAACGCGCGGCCGAACGGTTGAATCGACATGCGGACGTATATGGATTTGATGCGATTTCGGTCGGCGGAGTGCTCGCCTGGATGATGGATTGCCTGGACACCGGTGTTCTTACGCCCGAGGAACTGGGCGTGAAGGAACGGCCCGTATTCCAGATGGAGAGTTTCGATGTCGTTGCCGACTCCGCACACAATGCCGATCTGGGGATCGAACTACTCGATTCCATCATCTTGCGCCGAGGCATCGTCGACTTGCGCAAGGGTACACGCAAATTCGCGCGACATCTTGCTCGCTCGAAAGGCCGCGCAGCGCTCGATACGTTCGTTTACACGGCGCAAGGCCGTAACGGCTGGATGGTTCCCAACCAGTATTGGACTCCGGGTGTGATGGCTCCGATGGCAGTCATGGGCAAGTACTACAACTACTACGGCTCCGACTTCATGCCACCCCGGTCACTCGGCCGAATCAGTGCGGGGCTGATGCGCAATGAACTGATGCTGGACAATACGGGGTTCTGCCGGTTCCATCGCGCGTGGGCCGAGGAGATGATCCCCTCGATCATCGATTCGCTCTACGGTCTGAAAGATAAACTGCTCCACGAACTGGCAATCACGGTCAACCGGATCAACAGTCGTAACGCCTCGAACCTGTGGGAATCGCAGCGGAGCATCGACTACGTTGCCACTTTCCTGAAGCGAAAACGGGATGTGGAAGGTGAAGACCGGGCCGAATTGGAATCGTGGATCAAGCAGTTCGATGCAGACTCGCGCGAGGCGGCTATCGCCTTCTGGTCCGAGATCCACAAAGGCGTGATGGAATCGCTCCTTGAGTTCAAATGAGTGCCACGGATGGGCACGGATGAACACGGATCGGGGGGCGGCCACGGATGGGCACGGATGAACACGGATTGGGCGGCAGGTTATGGGGAGGCCACGGATGGGCACGGATGAACACGGATTGGGCGGCAGGTTATGGGGAGGCCACGGATGGGCACGGATGAACACGGATTGGGCGGCAGGTTATGGGGAGGCCACGGATGGGCACGGATG
>JAJRVM010000021.1 GCA_024277285.1 Planctomycetota bacterium | reverse complement strand
TATTGAACGAAGCGGCTGCGCCGCGATGAGGGAGCGGTGTGCGGTGGTGCGGTTCCGGTGCCGGTTGGCATCGATAACCCGATTGGTACAAGCGAGATGATCGTTTGGCTTTCCCGATTCCATCGATTTCGCCCGGTCGTCGGGAGGTGATCAGCAGCCGGTATTTGTATGGGGATTTCATTATCGCTTGCCTTCGACAAAGCAGCTACCCGCCACGACGCGTGATACGTTTGAGGGTCCGGCCGTTACGGCTGGGATTCACCCCATTACCTTTCCTCGGAGGATGTATCACGATGTCAGAACTCAGAGACCGGATGATCCAGAGCATGAAGCTCGCCGGACTAAGCGAAGGAACCTGCCGAAAATATCTTCGGGCCGTTCGTCAATTGGCGGCCTACTACCGGACACCACCCGACCAGCTTACCGAGCGACAGGTTCAAAACTATCTCCTCTATGTGCGCGATCGTCTGGAGGTTGCCAAAGGGACGTTCATGCCAATCTACCACGGGATCAAGTTCTTCTACCGGAACACGCTCGACTACCAATGGGCACTGTTCGCTAAAAAAAAGTCCGCATGCCTCGTCAGCAACGGCTTCCCGATGTTCGCAGTGATGCCGATTGCCGCCGCCTGATCGCAGCTTTGGAGAACCCTGTTTACCGCGGCTGCTTCACGCTGATTTACGCCTACGGATTGCGCATCACGGAAGCAATCACGCTGCCAATCACGGCCGTTGATTCGCAACAGATGGTTCTCCGCCTGGTTGGCAAGGGGAACAAGGAACGGGCCCTCCCGTTGACCGAAGCAGTGCTCGAAATGCTTCGCAAGGTCTGGAGGACCCACCGGAGCAAACGCTGGTTATTCCCCAGTCGACGCATCACCACTCACCTGCCCGATGCAACGGCACGACTCGCTTTCCAGAAAGCCCGAGAGGCATGTGGCTTCGATAAACACTTTCGCCCACATTCTCTCCGCCACAGCTTTGCCACGCATCTGCTCGAACGCGGCGTGGACATCCGAATCATTCAGATTCTGCTGGGCCATTCAAGCCTCCAATCCACCGAGATCTACACGCACCTAACCGAACCAATGCGTGCCGATCTCCGGCAACTCTTGCGCCAGACCACCGACGGTCTGTTTGAAGGAAGGAGGCCAAACCATGGTTAATTCGACCCTCGATTCACCGGCAGTCAAGCGTTCACCATCGGGACACGACGTCGAATTGGCGGACGTCGTCCGGCAGTTCGCGCTCAAATACCGGTCACAATATGGAAACATTATTCTACCCTCGCAGACGCGAGCCCTTGTGGATATCGAGGCTTGTTGCACCAAAGCACTGGGCGGACGATTGTATCTGTGCGAAGACTGCGAAAAAACCTTCTGGAGCTACCATTGCTGCCGCAACCGGGCCTGTCCCAAGTGTCATGGAAGCCAGATGCAACAATGGCTCGAGCAACGGCAAGCCGAACTTTTGCCATGCGACTATTTCCATGTCGTGGCAACCGTGCCATCGGAGCTGCACGACCTATTCCGGCGTGCGCAGAAGACCATGTACGGCCTGCTCATGAACATCGCGGCCACCGCCCTCAAACAACTCTGTGCCAAGAGACGCCACCTCGGCGCGCTGCCGGGGATTCTCTCCGTACTGCATACGTGGACCGGCGCGCTTCGTTTTCACCCACATGTCCACATGTTGGTCACCGGCGGCGGCGTCACCCAAGACGGCACGCACTTCGAGCGCGCACGCCGGCGGTTTCTCGTGCCCGTGCAGCTGCTGTCACGGAGAATCGCCAGGATGTTCCGCGATACACTGCACCGGCAATACCCCGAGCTATTTGCCAACATCCCAGAATCCGTGTGGCGCCGCGAGTGGGTATCGTTCTGCAAACATTACGGCCACGGCAACGACGCCGTACTGAATTACTTGTCACGCTATGTGTTTCGGACAGCAATCAGCAACGCACGGATTCTGGAACTCGACGACACCCACGTGACGTTCCGCTACAAGGACCGAAGCACCGATACTTGGCGAACTATGCGCTTGCCCGGCATCGAATTCTTGCGACGTTTTCTCCAGCACGTTTTGCCACGCGGCTTTCATAAGGTCCGATATTTCGGATTGTGGCATTCTTCCAAACGGCACCTGGCAAGTCGCGTCTGGCTCTTGTTGATGTTCGAGCGGCCCATGGCTACGGCGCACCCGCCGAAAATCGCGGATTTGCTCGAATCGCTACAGCAACTTGCCGATACTTGTGACCTTTATCTCGGTGACGAAGATCTCGCGGCAGAACCCCCTTGCTGTCCCTACTGTAGTAGCCGGCGCACTACATTTCTAGCAGAGTACCCTCGATTCGGCATCCCGTAGCCGTTCCGACACACGACTGCTAACAAAACGATTCCTCAAACCGCATTTCCAAACGCCCGAGAGGTGTGGTTGCTAGAACGCTGCGCGCCGCCGAGCGAAAATCTCTACCGTGCCCATCGCATCGCCGCCCTCATCGCCACGACCACGACAACCATGCAATGCCAACAGCAACACGATGACCACACTCGGCTCCACGCTTCGTTCAAGAGACTTCTCTCATCGGCGAAACGATGAGAAAAGTCTTTTCTATTGTCGCTCCAGCGATCCTCCTCGGGCCAAAAACAGGGAATTCTAATTGTCGCTGGGCGGAAAAAGTAATTGTCGCTATACAACATGGACGACATCAGCGATTATCCCTTGGTGAGCCTTATTCCCGTCCGCCAACTCAGTACTATACAGCACGTAGGTATATTTTGACTAGGCAGCAATCGATATAACTTGGCTGGCAGGACACTGCCTCACTCCGCATATAACTTGACAACAGTGTGGGATCTCGATAGTCTAATAGCGTAGCTATTGTCTACACAGCCGTCTGTAGAATGATTGTTACCGGCTTCGTGCACCCATCTGATCCTGATGGGTACGGGCACTGGCAGTTCCATCGCGTTCTGTTGGCCCGGTATCGAGTCCGATGACGTCGGTTGTTTCATTCGAGCATCGTTGGTCGCAATAGCTCTGTTGGACCGATCACTGGTCCGATAAGGGGCAATCGCTTCGTTGGCATCTTCTGGTCGCAGATAACTTGCGGCGGATTGCCAACGTTCGGCGATTTCCCC
>JAJRVM010000266.1 GCA_024277285.1 Planctomycetota bacterium | reverse complement strand
TTGCCGAGTGTTGATCCGGCCGCGGCGTATGCGGCCGTATGGCAGAATCGAGCACTGGTGACGCGCGTCATGGGCACACGACGGAAAGTGCTGCTCGGTTCGCCGGAAGCAGAAGAACTGTACGCGCAGCTGCAATCCACATCACGGCAATTGGCCCAGCTGACGTTGGCTATGCCCAAGCCGAAACTGCGCGAACTACGGCGCAAGCAGCTGGAACAGCTGGGCCAACGCAAGGAACAACTGCAATCGGATCTGGCGGCGCTGAGCCAGGAGTTCCGCGAATCGCAGCACGTTGCCGAGGCCGGTGTTGCGGATCTTGCCCAGCTGTTGCCGATGGACACGGCCGTCGTCGATCTGGTGCAAGTGAGGGTCTGGAGCCCGCCGGCCGATGGTAAGGGCAAGGCGACTAGCAAGAAGCACTATGAGGCGTTCGTCCTGCGCCGAGTCGCTGGCGATCCGGGCTACCGCGTTGCTTGGATCCATCTGGGGCTGGCCAAGCCGATCGATCGGGCGGTCGCCCGCTGGCGGGCGCGTTATACGTTCGCTTCGACTACGGTAACCGGCGCCGACGCCAACAGCGCCAGTGACGCACCGGGAACCGTGCTGCGCCAGCTGATCTGGCGGAAGATCGAGCCACAACTGGCCGGTTGTACGTCGGTCGTGATCGTGCCGGATGCTGACTTGAACTTCGTACCATGGGGCGCGCTGCCGGGTGCTAAACCGGACACCTATCTAATCGAGGACTATGCAATTGCCACGGTCAGTCACGGCCAACAGCTTCACGCGCTGTTGTCGCAGCCAGGCACGCCCAGCGGAAACCTGTTGCTGGTCGGTGACGTCGCGTACGGAGCACGCACTGGCGCGCCATCGGCATCTACACCGCCGTCGCGCAATGGGCTGTCTACCGCCAGGCGTCTGCAATGGGAGCCATTGGACGAGACCAAGATAGAAATCGATGCGATCCGCCAACTGTGTCCCGCTTCGCTGACAGTACAAACACTCGAAGGCCCGGCCGCCAGTGAACAGGCGTTTTGTGCGGCGCTGCCTTCGAGCCGTTACGTGCACCTGGCAACGCATGGGTTCTTTGCCGACGAGCGGTTTCGATCGGCTTTCGGGCATTACGAAGCGGATGACCAGCTAAGTGGATTTGGCCAGAACCGGGGCAAGGCAAAACAAAGCGGTGCGGCGTTGCGCAACCCGTTGATTCTGTCCGGTCTGGTATTGGCCGGCGCCAATTTGCCGCCGGTGAAAGATGCTCTAGGTCTACCGACCGGCGAGGACGGGATCCTGACGGCCGAGGAGGTCATTTTGCTGAATCTGCGCGGCACCGAGCTGGTTGTACTGTCATCGAGCGAAACCGGTTTGGGCCGAGTGGCTGGCAACGAAGGTGTGATGGGCCTGGCGCGCGCGTTTCACATGGCCGGCGCGCGCACGGTGGTGGCCAGTCTGTGGCAGGTGGACGACCCGGCCACCCGCGCGTTGATGACCCAGTTCTACACGAACCTGTGGGAGAAGAAGCTGAGCAAGCTCGAGTCACTGCGTCAAGCGCAACTAACGATGCTGCGCCGCTACGATCCAAAAGCCGGCCGTCTGTGTGGCGCGGGAACTATCTCGCCGGTCGATCCCAAGCGTCTCGCCGCCGCCCACCTCAAAGCCACCAATCGTTCCACCCCCCTGCCCCCCGCCTACTGGGCCGCCTTCGTCCTGAGCGGCGACTGGCGTTAGGGGGCAGAGTAGCTTGGGAATCTTTCCCGAGCGCGGGGCTCGTCATCCCTGCTGAACGTCGAAAAGGTTCCTGACACCCTTCCACGTTTAACCTCTTTTGACGAAGCGCCTAAGTTACTTGCGGCAGGCTGTTTACGGTGAAGTCACGAGAGGATTGTCACTTCTTGCAAATCTCGGTGAGACATTGTGAAGCGTCTTGTCGCATTGTGTTACGTAGGGTTGCTCTGTGCAGCGTTGTGCGCCACCACGTATTGCGAATCAGCAAGGAGAGTCATGACATGGACGCTCCGCGTCGTGAAACGGCACGGAGTGCCGAAGACACAAGGGCAGACAGTCTACTCTTGCCACTTTTGCTATTCATCGGCGTTCGTTCGTGGTTCACCTGTTCGGATCCCGTGGACGCTTTGTTTCACTTCGGACGAAGTCGGTGTATGATCGGTGGGAGTGCTGGCTGAGGGAGCAGCCTGAGGCGATTTGCAGCGAGTAACCCGTAGTGGGGGGGGGCTCGTCCACGCTTGCCCGCTATCGGTCAGCCATTCAACCACCTGATTAACCAGCCAATCATTCTCATTGTTGTCAGAAAAGGAGATTCGAGATGTCGCACAAGAAATGGTCGCGCCGAGATGTTCTCAAGACGGGGGCGGCGGCTTTCGCAATGCCGTACGTCGTGCCGTCAACCGTGTTTGGCGCGAACGAGCGCATTAATGTCGGCATCATCGGACTCGGGGGCCGGGCCAGGACGATTGCTGAAAGCTGTGCACTGACGTCGGGGCTAAACCTGGTTGCCGTCTGCGACTGTTTCAAGCCGGCTATCGATACGTTTGTCAAGATCGTAGGCAAGGACAAAAACTGGGCGACGTACGAAGATTTTCGCGAGATGATCGACAAAGAGAAGCTGGACGGTGTGATGGTGGAAACCACGACGCACGCGCGGGCGTGGATCGCGATGCAGGCGATGCAGGCCGGAATGGACGCCTACATCGAGAAGCCGATGTGCCTTTCGATCAGCGAGGGGCGGGCGATGGTCAATGCGGCACGAAAATACAAACGGGTAACCCAAGTCGGCACGCAACAACGGTCGATGCCGATTAACACCTGGGCCAGCGACCTGGTCAAGAATGGCGCGCTTGGCAAGATCAAGACCGTTCTGGCACCCAACTTCGTCGGCCCGGTGCGCTGGACCGGTGGCGATGCCGAGCCCTTGCCGACCGGTGGCCGGCCCGGTTGGTGGGACGTCTGGACGAACCAGGCGGAGATGCGACCTTATCGCCATGAACTGCAGCATCGCTGGGAGAAGTGGTTGGCGTATGATGGCGGCGGCTTGTGCTACGGAGTCACCGGTTGGGGGACGCACTCGTACGATCAGATCCAACGCGCCCTTGGCACGGACGACACCGGGCCGGTCGAGATATTGCTGGAGGAACCGGTCGAAGACCGGCCGTGCGGCAAGTTCGAGACGGTGACCGAAGTGGATGAAACTCGTCTCGACTATCTGATTAACCTAGCCAAGCCGGTCGAAGGGCCACGCGCGAAAGTGCGTATGTGGTACGCCAACGGGACCGAGCTGCGTCTGCATCTCAATGGCGACTGGGGCCCTGGACTCGGCGCTATCTTTATTGGCGAGAACGGCAAGTTGGAGATCAATCGCAACAAGATCTCGTCGAGCAACAAGGAATTGCTGAAATCTCCGGACAATCCCGGCCCGATCACCAAGCCCGAGACGCAGTACCACATTGAGAACTGGGTCGATTGCATCAAGACGCGCAAGCGAGCCAATGCGGACATCGAAATCGGCCTGCGCGCCACGACCTTGTGTTACCTGGTGAACATTGTTCGCCAAGTGGGGCAAGTTGGCAAGAAGCTGCGTTGGGACCCCAAGACCGAACGCTTTACCAACAGCGACGAAGCAAATAAGTCGGAGTACATCTCACGTCCGCGCCGCAAGGGCTATGAGTTGCCCCAGCTGACTTGAGAGGAATCCTCTTGTGGCGCGAGCAGCGCCTGCGGGGAACGGCGCCTCCGGGTAAAGAAAAGATAACCGTTCACGGGCTTCTGTTTTGGGGCCACCCCTGCGGGGTTTGGGGGTTGGGTGGCACTGGCTGAGTGAGCACAAGATACGCTGCCATTACCAACCAATATCACTCGCGAACGGAGCCAGTGCACAGCTCCTAAGACTGTTCCATTTCACACCCAGATGCAAGGGAGTGGAGAAAGCACTGGCGTAGGGTGGCACGCCGTGCCGTTGAAACGTGGTGGTTGTGAATATGTGAGGCGTTTGCAGCGTGTGTTGTTCACGCCGCGGAGCGGCGTGGCAGACTGCGTCACTTGGTAGACGATTTGTCGATCGGCCATGACGCGCGCGACGGATCCTGATAACAGCCTATCTGATCGATGGGGATCGGTTTGAAGCCGAGTTTCCAGGCGGGGGATGTGCGTTTGAGCCGATAGTCGTCGTGGTCCGGGTCGACAAACTGTGGGTCGGCAACGATGGAGTGCCGATCCCAGCCCAGGTCCTGCCAGGCTTGCCATTGGGGCAGCACGGTGGCGGTGCGCAGCTCAGCGTCATCGATCCAGAGTGTACCTGCATCGCTACGCAGTGTGACGCGGACGTAAAATGTGTCAGTCATGCCATCGTGATAGTTGGCGTCATTCTGTTTGGGGAATTGGAATGCCACATCATACCGTTTCCAATCGACGCCGACGGTCTGCTCTTGGCCGAAACTGACGTAGTACGCGTTTTTGCGAAACGAAAGCGGCTCGATCCGGACGGGAGTATGCTGCTTGTCTGCTTTCAGCCAGACGGCGAACTGATAGGCTTGGCCTGGAGTCACCTGCTTGATGAACGTGCTGCTGACAGCGATCTGGCGTTCCCACTCAGGCTTGTCGGCATTTGCCGGTGATGCGACCGCTCGAAGACGCAACGCGCTCTCGCCGTCGTGACTGGCGGCGGATACGCATGCTGCTGTGGATTCGGCAGATGGCAGCCGACAGAGCCAATGGGCAGGTGCGTCGCCGTTGGTGACCGTTTCAAAGCTAGGATTCGCGATTAGGTTAGGACCGGTTGTATCCTTCACTCTAAACACGTCGGTGCGGATCGGCTGACCGTCGTGCCAGATGAGGTTCCGGTCGCATTGGTTATGGTCCACCGGCACGTTTCGAAGCCGTATGGCGAGAGAGCGCGTGTTCCGGTACGCCAGGATATTGCGACGGATGATGTTGTTGTACATCGTGCGGCCGTCAGACAACGCCAGCGTGCGCGGATCGCGCAAGCTAGTGACGTTCTGCCAAGCTGGTTCGGTGGCCACGCTCTCGTATTGTTTTGCCCAGTTGAAAATACTAAGTCCTCGTTTCCAATACTGGCT
This sequence comes from Planctomycetota bacterium, assembly GCA_024277285.1. Next base: position 18,560 of record JAJRVM010000266.1, on the reverse strand, counting down.
TTCCGTATTCCAGCCGTTTCCTTCGATCTGGTTGCCGTGGGCATTTTCGTGCAGACCGGTCCCACACTCGATGATGATATTGTTTTCGATCAGGTTGTCGCGCCCGTCGTGCAAGTGGATGCCACTGCGTGAACAGCGTGCGACAATGTTGCCGGAGACAGTACAGCCCATCGCGGACCAGTCCAGGTAGATGCCCCAGGCATAGTAGGGCGAACGCCACGTGCCGTCCTTGCCGCTACGGCCGATGACGTCGTGGATGAAGTTGTGCCGGATCACCGTGCCATGTGCGGAAAACCAGTTCAAGGACATGCCGTAAATGGCACCCGTGTCCATGGTGTCCAGGCAAACATGGTGAAGGTGATTCCGTTCAATTGTGTTGCGGTTGCCACCAAACTGAATAGCGAAACGGGGCAGGTGATGAATCGTGTTGCGCGACACACGGTTGCCCACACCTTGGAGGGCAATCCCTACGCCTTGGCGATAATCCAGACCGGTCCGAGTGATATGGTTGTTTTCGGCTACATTGTTTCCTGGGGTGAGCGTCTTCTGGTCGCCGCCACTCAGTTGGATACCGTTGCTGCCGACATCATGGATATCACAGCCTACGATTTGATTGCGGTTTCCGCTGCGGATGGCAATGGCAGCGCCCGCGTAGCCGGTCGTGTTGCGGATCGTACAACCGGCGACTGTGCAGTGTCGCGCGTCCTTCATCAAAAGCGCCGTATGCGAACAGCATTCCAGTGTGAACCCTTGCACGGTGATGAAGGCGGCATCGGCTTCAAATTGGATCAGCGACTTGAGCTTCGGAGCCCAAACGGTAATGGCCGCGTCTTTGACGCGACGTGGCGGCCAAAAGTAAAGCACGTGGGCACCGGTGTCCAAATACCACTCGCCCGGCGCGTCAAGCTCCTCGAACAGGCCGCGCACGAAGTACCGGTCGCCCGGCGTGATCTCGTAAGAGCAGTTTTTGCGCAGCGTAATGAGTTGCCGCGATGAATCGACTGACTCGATCGGCACGATGTTGTTCCACCACTCATGGGTTGGATAGATAAAAACTTCTCCATCAGTGGGTCGGGCCCACGAACGGTTGTCTTGTGACGAGAAACAAAACGCGCGTTTTGCTGAGACCGCGGTGAGGACTTCCTTGGGAACTGGCTTCGGATCGACAAACGCCCAACCACTCGTGATCGGATCGGCCGGATCGATGTTGGGATACTGTGCAAGCGTTTGGCGCTGGCCATCATAATAAAGCTGCTTGAACCGTTCACCACTGGGGTACTGTGACGTGACATCGCACTTAAGGATTGCGCCGGTGTGTTGGGTGAACCCGGTGATCGGAACACCGCCGGTGAGTACTGGTGTCTCGTCGGCATACGCTCGATAAACGACTGGCGCCGCGGCTGTGCCCGCGTCCTCGTTGGTCAGCGTTAAGGGCTCGGCAAGCTGGTAGATGCCGCCACGAACATAGACCGTCACTGACTGTTGTTTGTCAGCGGTGGCACGCAGGTTCCGCGCTGCCGACTGGGCTCGTGTGAGTGTCGCAAACGGTGCGACCAGCGTACCGGGGTTGGTGTCGAGGCCGTCAGTGGCCACGTAGTAGTCTTCAGCGAGCCCGACCGATGCCGAGATCACGCATGCGATCCCGAATTCAATCAATGTTTTGGCTTTCATGGAGGTTGTGCGTCCTTTATCGGCGGTTGTTCATGTAAGTTCGGTGCTGGAACCGTACCGACGACGGTCTCCGTTTTGGTACTGGCATTGGGTGGCACTGGCTGAGTGAGCACAAGAGACGCTGCCATTACCAACCAATATCACTCGCGAACGGAGCCAGTGCACAGCTCCTAAGTGTTCACGCCGCGGAGCGGCGTGCCACACTGGACGCCTGCCTCCGTTTTGGCATGTCGCTTAGGGGTACACCTCAAAGACGGCGATTTCTAGTGCGGGAATCTCGATCCGTAACGGCTCCATGGCCGCGTGCGAACCTTCCAGGGTGTGAATGTGGCCGTGAACACCGTGCAGATCATAAGTCCGATCGCGGGCGGCGTCGGGCAGCAGGAGCCACTGCGCCAATGTGCCTTCTAACACGCTCGGTTGATCGCTCGGATTCCTTATGGCGAGAATGCCGCGTTTACCATCGAAGGCGGAAAACCCATACGTCTCGCCCTTGCTCGGATCTCCGCCGATCATGCGACTGAAGCGAAAAGTCTTCTCGTGTCGTTTCGCCCAACGTGCCGCCTTGGCCAGCGTCTTCCACTGTGCGAGCGAGAGGTCGGTCGCCTGGATGTACCAATCGTGATGCAGCGACGTGCGCGCCGCGAGCCACCAGAAACCACGTTCGAGACTTCGTTCATCGCCGCCGCGAATGCGGTCTTGGACGATGTCGAAAGTGACGAACGCCGAGATCGGCATGTCGGTGCCGCGATGGTTCTGGAGGATCGAGTCGAGGTACGTGTTGTGCTGGTCAAATGGCGTTCCCTTGCCCGAGTGGTTGTCGTCGCGTCCTCCACGCCAGACATAGTCCGCGTGCTGGAGCCAGAACGGAGAAGGATGCGAACCGGAGGTGTAACCGATCAATAGGTCTGGTCGCGCCGTTCTCCAAGCGGCGAATACATCGATGAGGCCGTCCATTTGTGCGATTCCGCCTGACGGTCCCACCGGATGACCATGTTCCGCTTTGGGGCAATCGGGCCAGAACCCGTCGACTTTGATGTAGTCCATGCCTTGAGCCGCCCAGTGCTTGAAGCTGTCGATCACGTGCTTCTTGTAGCGGGGTCCATTCAAACACAGCTTGTCACCATAGATTTCAAAGCCGATCTCACGCGCGAATGCGATTCTCCTTGGACGGTATTGGTAGCCTCCGATCGGGCCGACCCAAAGCGAGACGTTCATTTCTCCGGCACGCGCCGCCGCTTGCAATGCATCCCAGCCGCCGGGAAAACGCTTGCGGTTCAAACGCCCCCAGATCTTCGTCTGGTCATCCCAATCGAAGTCCCAGCCATCGTCCAAAGTGAAAGTGTCCACCGGAACACCACTCTTCCGCTTGACCGCGACCAGCGCGTCGAGTGCGCGAAGCGGTTTTGATTTGTCTTGCCAATACCAGTCGTTGACCATGAAGAGCATCCGCGACGGCACGGGGCGGGTCGCATCGATGTATCGAACGAAACCACGCCAGGCATCTCCCGCCGCGCCGGCTCCGACAACCAACTTGGGCGTGCGGATCGTCTCTTCATCGGAAATTTCACGGTACGCGGGGATGGAACAAGTGATCCCATCGCCAGTGGCCCCATCGCCAGTGACAAAGTTCTCCGCGCCGGGATGAGCAATGGCGAAGAAGAGGTCTTTGGCATAGACGACTTGCCCGCACCCCCTCGGGTAGCCGAGGCTTTGATCCACGATCTTCCCAACGTCGGCAGGTCCTGTTGCGCCGCTGCATTTCCAGCGCGCCAAATGGACGCGTGAAAGACGCCGCCGAGTCCCTCGGATCTCGAGCCATCGCGACGCCCACCATTGCTCTGGTCGAAGCTCGGTAACGTACCGTACCTGCACCCCCTGGCCGCTGAGCTCGAAGGCGACGCCCTGCCCTTTACCCCCCTGCCCTTCAATCCCGTTTGGATCTTTGATAACTTTATCGAGGGTCAGCGAACTTGAGGCAATGCTGCTTCCATCCTCGAACTCCAAGACGAAATCGTCGCCAACGAGTTCCAACGTCGTTCCCGCCCTGCGATTTTCAATGCGTGTTGTTTGAACACGGTCTTCCCTGGTCGTGATCTGAAGGCTCAGATAGTCGTTCGACAGACGCACGACGTGCTGGTCAGCCAAACCAATCTTGGCAGTTAACAGCAGGGACATGCAGAGAACCGTTCTAGCCAAAGTGTTTTTCGAACTCGACATGGATTCCCTCGTTTGTTGCTCCGGTAGTCGCTCTACAGGGATGACATCCTAACAGTTTAGCCGGAGAAAACGACGCCTGCCTCCGTTTTGGCATGTCCCCACAAAGGCCGCCGCGACGGCGGCTTACTTAAACAAAGCGTGGGCTCACGGTTCGGTTTTTCAAGGGCGGTCAGCTTTGGTACAATGCGTCTGGTGTCTTGAGCGGGGCGCTGTCGGCCCGCCCGGTGACCTTTGACGTTCGGCGACCAAATCACCATGCACGTATTCTCACCCTTTACCTCCGAGGCCAACCATGCCCGCAACACAATTTGACAGGGATTCGATGGCGAGTTGGTACGCGCAGCAACATCTAAAGACCGATCCGGGCGTTCGCTCGGTTTACTACCTACCGACCAATGCCCCCAATCGAGAGATTCGATTTGTCGAAATCAACGAATTGGTCGCCGACAGAAGCGACGACACACTTGAACCCGTCGATTTCGGCGTCGATACCGGAATGGAATCTGAACACAAGTTACTTGTACTCGATGTCACGCCCAACCAATGGGATCGGATCAACGAATCTTCCTTGGCATTGCCGCCGGGTTGGTCGTTAGATGGCGCCGTTCCTTTTAACCAATAATGAAATGAACGACTACCAACAATGCTGGTGGGAACAGGCACGATCAGATCATGCGGTTCTGGCTCTGCTTCGGCGTCAAGGTGCCGCTCCGTGCCACCAACTTCACTATCTGCAAATGGTCACTGAAAAACTCAGCAAGGCTTATTTCTGGCGGTCAGGTGCTCCACCTAAGAAAACCCACGCTGGTTTTGGCCTGTTTATGCGGCTTCTACTGCAGATTCCGCAAGGCCAACGGCAACGAATCGCTGACACATTCGCATTCGGGCGATTTGAAGATTTTCAAAACTGGACGCGCATGGCGTTACCGTTGGTTTACGAATTGGAGCGATTGGCACCCGCCCTTGCACACGAAGGCCCAAATCCGACAGAAAACGACGCCTGCTTCCGTTTTGGCACCACACTACGAAATCGGTACCAATGGCGAAATCGGTACCAATGGCGCGCAGCCGCTTTGTTCAAGGGCAAAAAAGATTACGGGCAAAGAAGAGCGCTTGGTGGACCACGTAGCGACGAGGTAACGGTCTATCCCTGCTCGAACACGCCGCGCGTCAATCCGGAACAAAAAGCGTCGTATCGACCACGACACGCACGGCCGTAGAAACGGTCTTTTTAGCAGCCCAGACTATTCCCCTTTTCTCACAAGATCCGCCGCGTTAGCGGCTTACTTGAACAAAGCGTTGCACCGGCGTTGGCTCGCTTTGTCGTTCTTCAACGTCGTTTTTAGCCCAATAAACTTCTTCACCCACCGCACAAGGCGGTGGGGGTCGACCCACAGCCAACCAAACTTCAATGCACGTTCAACTTCATTTGGGTAAACTGTTACGGTTTCTTAACGAACACAGGCATTGGTTCGCCAACCTGGTTACCTCAAGCGCGGGCCCGTTATGCAACAGGGACTCATAATAATATGGATGCAAAGCACTTACTTTTCTTTATCTTTGCTGCGGTAGCAGTCGGATGTTCTCCGAATTCCGGGCCTAGTGACGCGACAGAATCTTCGTCGTCTCAGAACCGAGCGCCATCCACTCCTGGCGAATCTGTCATGTACAAATTGCCAGGGGACACGGATCTCGAAGTATTGCAAGAAGGCAAAATCAACGAAAAGAACGACTCATACATTCTCGTGATAGGAAACCCTGAAAACTCAGAACGGCTGGCGATCACCGTACTTCCTGCGGTCGATACGAGCTTGACTTGGCCAGAACAAGCACAGGAGTGGGAGGCTGGATTTCTCAAGAACATGTCACGGAAGCTGCTGTCAGAGCCGGCCGATTTCCATGGCCGCGAAGCCCACCACATTGTGGCGGAGGCGGGTGCTGGGGATGACTCGGTGAAAATCGACGCATATTTCTTTAGTGCAGGCCCATGGAATTACACCATCGCCGTTACAGGGCCGTCGTCAATCAAGCAAGCCAACGAGGAGCTAGTTTCAGTCCGAGATTCCATCCAGGTGCGTTCCGAATAGTTTCCAACCGTTCGATAAATCTACACACGATGCCAGCAGTTCGCGACTCCCGCCCTTGCTACTCCGATACTGAGCGAGGTTCGCTCTTGGGGATAATCAACCGGCGATTCAGTTGCCGAATCAGCTGTTCGCGCGAGCTGTCGAGCATGACGGCCAGGAAGATGAACGCGCCGATCACCAAGGGGTAGACGAACGGATTCGCGTTGACAATGTTAAGACCATTGTGCAGCGTCTTGATCAGCAACGCTCCAAAGACAGCTCCCAGGATTCCGCCGCGACCGCCGAACAGACTGGTGCCACCAAGCACGGCCGCAGCAATCGCGGCGAACTCCATGCCTTCGGCAAATGTGGGCTGGGCGGAGCTCTGTTGCGTCGCGCTGACAAGACCCGCAATTGCCGCGCACGCGCCGCAGACGACATAGACAAACACCAGGATCGGTCGCACCCGAATGCCGGCCTTCATCGCGGCGTTTTCGTCTTGCCCTATCGCGTAGATCTGGCGGCCAAGTCCGGTCCGGCGGAGCACAAAACTTCCCGCCAAGACGAGAACCACCAGGACCCAAATGGCCCAGGGGATGCCCAGGTAAGTGGTACGGTTGAGTTGAGTGACCGCTTCATTGAAGCGAATTCCCTTGGTCTGAGTAATCCCGCGACCGATGCCGCGGATGACAAACAGTGTCGACAAGGTGACGATAAACGGCGCGACGCGCAGCCAGGCGGTCCAGATTCCGTGGATCCCACCGACCAAAGCACCGGTCGCCATGGCAACGGTCAACGCCGTCCAGGGACCTGCATCTGGCATGTAGTACCCGAACATGACGACGCTCAAGTACATGGTCGACCCGACCGCCAGATCAATCCCGGCAGTCAGTAACACAAAAGTCATTCCTACGGCAACGATGGCTACGGGGGTCGTTTGTTCGACGATGTTGATGAAGTTCTGCAACTGAAAGAAACGATCGGTCCACATCGAGAATACCAGGACGATCGCCCCGAAGAGCGCCAGCGGAACATACTGGAGCAACCTAATAGCAGCCTGTCGACGTTGGCCATTCATGAGGCTACCTCCGTACCGTTTGTCTCTGAACTGCGCTGCCAAAGGGCCGACTGGAGTATCTTCTGGTTGTCAAACTCGCCGCGCTGGTGCTGCGCGGTAATGCACCCCTGGCACATCACAAGAATGCGGTCGCACATGCCGACAAGCTCCTCGATTTCCGAAGAGACCATCAGAACGCCTGCCCCACCCGCCACTAGCTCATTGACCAGTCTGTAGATTTCATTTCTTGCACCGACGTCGATCCCGCGGGTCGGCTCGTCCATTACAAAAACCAATGGACGTCGCATTAGCCATTTGGCCAGAACGACCTTCTGCTGATTCCCGCCACTCAGGTTCTGCACCAAGACCGAGTCGATCTCGTCGGTATTGACTTGAAGCCGACTGCTGACCTGGCGTGCGGCGTTGGCCAACTTGTCAGAACGCAGCACTCTGGCTGGGCTCGACGCAAAGTCGGCGAGCGACGGCAGTGTCAGATTATCGAGAATCGGTGCCGGCATCATCAAACCGTCGCGCCGGCGGTCCTCGGTCAGCAGCGCCATTCCAGCGGCCATCGACACGCGTGGCGCCGGTGTCAGCGGACGCCCAGCGAGCTTGATCCGTCCCTGTCGGAAGGGATCCAGCCCGTACAGAATGCGTACCAGTTCCGAACGTCCTGAGCCCATGAGGCCGGCAATCCCGAGCACTTCTCCCGCGTGGAGTACGAATGAAATGTCGTGGACGATGCTCGGCTGCGAGAGCGCTTCGACCGCAAGCAGCGGTTCGGTCGATACGCGGTGCTCGCGCGGCGGATAAAGATGCTCGATGGTTCGGCCGACCATTAGCGAAACGAGTTTCGACTGATCGCACTGTTCGGCCGGCGCGGTATGAACAACATTGCCGTCACGTAATACTGTGATGTCGTCGCACAACTGCAGTACATCGTCCAAGATATGGCTGATGTAGATCATCGCGATACCACGCGTCTTGAGCTTTTCAAGGCTGGCGAACAGACGCTTTGTTTCTCGGTCGGTGAGCGACGTCGTGGGCTCGTCGAAAATGATCAACCGGGCTTCGGCGTTCAACGCCTTGGCGATCTCCACCAGTTGACGTTCGCCGGGGCGGAGGCGGCTGACGAGCGAGGCGGGTGAATGGTCGATGCCCAATATATCCAACACCTGTCTGGTTCTGTGGCGGATCGCGCGCCGGTCGATCGTGGGCCAGAGGGCATGTCGGCGAGGAAAACCACTGATAAACAGGTTCTCTTCGATCGACAGGTTATCGAACAGGTTCAGCTCTTGGTGGATGAAAGCAATGCCAGCCAACTGCGCGTCGCGGGGACAGGTTGGCTCGTACGATTTGCCCTCAAGCAGCATGCAACCCGACGAGGCTGGCAGCACGCCGCCCAGAATGTTCATCGCCGTCGATTTGCCGGAGCCATTTTCGCCCACCAACCCAAGCGTTTGGCCCGCGTCGACTGCCAGGGAAACGCCGTGCAGCACCTCGACGTGGCCAAACGACTTGCGGATGTTCTGGAGTTCGAGCAGAGGCATAACGTGGTTTCCGTTCAGGCACGGCTGATCAGGCGACTGCGCACCGCGTCCAATGTGGCGGCAAACAGAATGACGCCTCCTTTAGAAATCCGTACAAACGCATCCGACATGCCAAGCATCGTTAGGCTGGTATCAATGAACGTCAGGAAAAGCACTCCAAAAATAGTCCACAGTACCCAACCCTTGCCACCAAACAGGCTGGTGCCGCCGATCACTGCCGCGCCGATGACATCGAGCAATATTCGCTGTCCCATTTCCGGGTCGCCCGTCTCCTGCTGGGCGGTGTACATGATCGCGCCCACCGACGCGTAGAGTCCGCAAAGCACATAGGCCATCACCGAGACCGACTTGACGCGAACGCCAGACACACGCGCCGTCAAGGGATTGATGCCGATCGCATATAGCGAGCGACCGAAGACCGTTCTTGTCAACAGGAAGTGAGCTAGCAAAGCCAGGCAGATGGCGATCCACATAAAGTTGGGCACGTACCGAATCGGTTCGCCGGCAATCGCGGTAAACGTATCTGGCAGCCCCGCGATACTGCTGGTGTTGGTATGAAACACGTTGTACCAAATTGCCAGTCCGGCAAAGAAAGTGCCCGTCGCCAAGGTAACCATGAAGGGTGGCATGCGAAGTTGTACCACCGACAGTCCGTTGAGCAGTCCTATGAGCGCACCGATAAGGAGCATCGCAAGGATGGCCGTCGGAGTTGCCAGTGGGCTTCCGGCCAGCAAACCGTTGTCTCCACTCATGACACTGGCTCCGACCACCGAGGCGAGTCCAATGACCGCGATGATCGACAGGTCAATACCGGCGATGATCAGTACAAACATCTGTCCCACGGCGATCACCAGCAGCGGTAGCGTGGCCGCCAGGACATTGCCGAGGCTGGCGGTCGAGAGCCAGCCGGGCACCAGCGGAATCATGACCACGAAATATGCGATCACGAGCAGCAATATCAAGGAGTCGGAAAGGAACAATCGTCGAATCACCCGTTGACCCCACCTTTCGCTGTTGTTGCGGCAGTCTTCTGGTGCACTTGATAACCCCACATCCGATCGCGCATCTCCATCAGATTGTCTTGGTGGATGACGAACCCCGGGTCGTGAAGAATTGTGGGATTGGGTTCGTCGCTGTTGGCCACGAGTTGTCCGGCATCCATATCGACAATCGCGTCGACGCACAGCTTGGCCTCGACCTGCAGTTCTTGCACGCCGTCGGCATCGAGGTACTTGTCTTCGAGCAACTGATAGGCGGTCTCGTCGCCATCAAAGCCGCCGAAGATAACATGCTCGGCGTGATCCGTCTTGTGGAACTTGCCGACCTTCTTCATTACTTCAACGATCTGCGGGAAAAGAAAATCAGAGCTGGTGAAGAGGAAGTTGATATCAGGGTGGGCTTGCAACGCGTTGGTCAGCCCAGAATAGGCATTATCGGCGTTCCAATCAGTTGGAATCCGGCTGACCACTTCGATGATGTCCTTGTTTTGGTCGACCGCATCGAAGAACCCATCGCGTCGCGCAATGGCGTTACCGTCCCCCAGGTCACCGATAAGAACCGCTGCCTTGTATTTGTCGCCGCGCTCTTTTGCCACTCGGACCATGTGCTGAACGGTCTCGCCGGCGATACGACGATTGTCGGCTTGCACTGCAACCGAGAACGCGTCGCTTGGAGCGGGAGCGCGATTGAAATGGACCATCGGAACCCGCGCCTTGTTCGCCGCCCGAATGGCCGGAATTACCGAATTCGAGTCGGTGTGGACAATAATGATTCCCTTCACTCCGCGCGCAATCATCGCCCGAACTTGCGTCAATTGTTTGGCATCATCTTGATCACTGATCGCCTCGGCCGCGTCGAACCCGCGGCTTTCGAGGTCCGCAATTATCGCATCATGGCTGGCGACCCAGAATGGCGAGTAGAGACCATCGAACAGAACGGCAATCGTGCCTTTGGAATTGGCGTTGCCTGTCGAGGGTCCGCTGCAGGATGAGAATGCCAAGCTGCCTAGGCCGGCAAGCATGGCCGAAGTGAATTGGCGTCGATCGATTTTCATTGATCAGGGACTCCTTTTTCTTGGCTGCGATATTTGAACAGGCTGCTCAGCCACCCGTGATCCGCCTGACGCTAGCCTGCAAGTTATCGTCCTCGAAGACTTGTTTCCAATCGGGCCTGAAGATACTTTTCTTCGCGTCTTCGATGGCCATTGTGGCGCCGTCGGAAAAGCTCCAATCGATTTCGTCGAAGATGATTGCCAGCTCCACGTTAAGGTGGCCTAGCAGGAAATCACGAGCTGCTTCGGCAGGTACACCGCGACGAATCACCTCGTCCATCGCTTCGCGAATGACGGTCAGGCAGGTGGCCGCGACCGTTTCCGACATCGCCGGTTCCAAGAGTGCCATTTGCTCGACAGTGACGCGGTGCAATCGGAGCACAGGCCCCCACATCGTGGCGACAATCTTCTCTCCTTTGTCATAATCCTTCTCGGGCCCGCGCATCAGCGCGCAAACGATCGACTGTTTGGCAAGTCCGCTGCCGAAAAAGTCACGGCGTGCCTCCATGTCCTGTTCGTCGTTGAACACGGGCGGGTGGGACGGGTGGGCGACAAAGACGGTGATGTCCTTGCGATCCGGAATGCGACCCGCATGCGGACCGGCCGGATCGAGACAGATCATCATCGCACCGCTCTTCATCTTGGGCACTACCTGTTCGGCCACTTTGCCGACGATGATGTCGGGCACGGCAAACACCACGGCATCGGCCTCGGCAATGGCCGAATCGGGATCGGCCGCCTCGTCGCCTCGATCTTTCAGCTTCTGGATTCCTGCTTCGCCCGCTTCGACACAGAGCACGCGATACTTATCGGGAACTTTCGCGAACGAGTTTCTTGCCCGCGTCCCCATACTGCCGGCAGCGCCAAGGATTGTAATCGTTATGGCCATGATCGTGCCTCTCCTAGTGATGTGGTTTGTTTCCGTGCGTAAGGAGCCCGAAGAATTCAGTGCGGCCTACTTGCCCTCCCTTGAACGTGATCTCCCGGCCGTCAAACAGCGGATCTTGGCTATGAGCACGGCAAAGGGGAGACCCGGGCGCCAGGGGTGCGATGAACTGAAGCGCATCGATCTTCATTTCCCGCGCGGCAAAACCCGACGTGTCGCCGCCCGTGGTTGCAACACGGGGCAAATCGTGCCGCTCGACGAGCGATCGCAACAGCCGCCCGACGGCGCGGCCCAGGATTTCGGCCGTATCGTCGCCCGGTGCGAGCGCGCGCCGAGTCTGCTCAATGCGCGGGTCGTCGGGACCACGACTCGTATGTAACATGACGCTCCGTCCGCGTTCCAGTTGCTCGGAGGCCGCATCCAGAGCCGCGGACATCGCCGAGTCGTTTGACGCTTCACGCACCAACGCGGGTGTGTCGAGTGGGATTTCCGCAAAACCATTCTCCACCGCCCAGCCAATTTGGCGATCGGTCACCGGCGAACAGCTTCCGGAAACGACGGCGATACGATCGCGTGGCGCGACGCTTGCCACCGGCGGCGTAGCGCCGAGCAGTCCCGATTCCCGCCAATATGCGGCCAATGCATATTCGATCCCAGACGAACCGACAACAAAGGCCGGTGGCCGACCCTTGGCCAGATTCCAGATCGCCTGGCCGATAATCGGCAGATGGATGTCGGTCATCGTGTCAAACAGAATGGCGGGCCCTTGATCGGCTCCATATTGCGCGACGACGTCGGAAACGATCTTCGCCAACGCCGCCTCGGTGGCTTGCACACCTTGATCCAGGATCGATGCGTCGACCAGGCCGATGGGGCGATCGGTCTGTTGGGCCAAATGGAGTGTCACATCAGCCTCATCCATCGGCGTGGTGGGATGGCGACTCATCGTCGGGTGCCGATCCAACCGGTAAGGAGCGGTGTCGAGTCCCGATCGGGCGAACAGATTGCCGAATGCGCAGTAACGCCCGAGAATGGGTGCACCGACCATGAGCGGGACGCACCCGCCACCAATTTCACGCTGCCCGATGTCGATCGCTCGGCCGATGCTGCCAATGGTCGGCGACGAGTCGAGCGTGGAACAAATTTTGTAGTGGACCAACGCGGGACGAAGGTTGGCGAGTGACCGAAACGCCGCTGGCAGCGTTTTCTCCATCTCCTCGGGTGACATTGTGCGACTGGTACCAGCCATGCCAGCGGCGCGAGCATTGGGAAACCGGGCCAGCAATTCGGGTGACGGTGTACCGACAAACATCACCGTGTCGACGCCGGCAGACTGCAATGCCTCCATCACGTCGGTCGATCCAGTAAAGTCATCGCCGTAGTAGGCCAGAAGCAGGTCGGACGCGGCACCAGATTGTTGCATGAGTAAGCTCACCTTTGGTTATCGGCAAGTCCGCCGTAGAACTCGATTGACGCGCGAAGCTCAGGGTGCGACTCGGCGTAGGTTGCCAGGTCGACACCATCGATGGCGGCTTGCCACGCTTGTTGAATGGCAACGACGCCTGCCGCCGGGCCCATCGGGTGAGCCATGATTCCACCACCCGCCAGATACATCAGATCGGTCGTGTTGGTGCGATTGTAGGTCTCTGGTGCCTGACCACCCCACTGGCCGGACGAAACCACCGGCATCGCCCGATAACCATCCGCCGCACCCGGCAACGGGTCGAGACATGCCTGGATCGACGCGACGACCGAGTCGTCGCTCTCGACGAATTTATTTGCCAGTCCGTTCACATGCAGATGATCGATGCCGGCCAACCGCCAGAACTTTTGATACGCACGGTAGTCCATCCCCAAATTAGGACAGCGGTAATACATCCCCCAGCCGTTGCGATGGCCGTGGATCGGCAATTGGCAATGCTGCCGCAGCGCTTCGGCTGCGACCAGGCCAACGCTGTTGAGCGAAATCATCACACAGGTGCCGCCTGCGGCAAGTACGGCATCGTGATGATGAAGCATCTGTTCGAATTGGTCGGAGATGTTGAACGCAAACATGATCTTCCGCCCGGTTCGCTCGGCCAGCTCCTCGATGACCGGCATGACGGCCGCGACACGTTCGGCTAGCGGCGAATGGGGCGCATTGGCCATCAGTTCGTCGTCTTTGATGAAGTCGATTCCAGCTTCGCCCAAAGCGCGGACGATGTCTGCGGTCTGAGCAGGCGACAGGCCAACGCTCGGTTTGACAATGGTGCCAATGATCGGGCGTTTGCTGACACCGACCAATCGGCGCGTTCCGTCGATGCTAAACTGCGGCCCCGGGAATCGCTCGACCAAGGAGGGTGGAAAAACAACATCCAATAATCGCAACCCCGATAGCTGCCGCAGTTCAAACAGGTTACCGGCGACCGTGGAGAAGATAGTCGGCAGATTGGCGCCCATCGAGTCGACCGGAAAGCTGATCGTCACCTCGCCGCGATGGTATACCCCTTGGCCGTCGGCCGATGGCTTGGCGGACCCGGGCAACGCCGGCACGTGAGCCGATTCGAGCGGGACGACCGACTCGACCTGCGCACCAAAACGCTCAACCAGCTCAGCCGTTTCGCCCGGCACGCGGGTGAACGTGCCGGTCGATTGCTCTCCCGCCATCGACGCGGCCGCAGCCTCCAGTGAACGGGGTGTTTCGATTCGATAAGCGGCGACAATACGTGGTGCGGACATCGGACTCATTCTACGCGATCGAGCGTCGCAATCGCATGGGGCGTAAGGACAAGTTGAAGGGTACCGTTTCTCGCCTCAATGATCAGGTTGCTCGTGGAGCGATAAGCTTCCGGTTTGGTCGTTGCTTGCCGTTCGGACGCGGCATCGAGTTCACGGATCGACCAACGTTCGTCGCGTGTCTGGCGTCCGTCGTGTGTCTTGATTTGCACCGTCGTTTCAGACGCCGTCATGTTAGCAGCAAGAATTCGACGCTGCTTTCCCCTGTTCAATACGAGTGCCTCGGCAGCCAAAGGCTCGGACGAGCGGCAAGGTACGACTTGGCCACCGCGGAACTGGTTCACGTCGGCCAAGACATGATACAGCGGAAACGCACCGCCAGCGGTGGACGAAAACCGCTCCGGCAACGGCGGCCCGTCAGCGCATTCCACCACGCCGCGCCGCCCGGTCGTCTCGAAGTAAGTGATCGAATGGGCACCACTTTCCGCCAGGTACTTGAGGCTTCCCAACGTCCAAGCCGCGGCGAATCGTGTCGGCTGCCGGGGATCGACTTGCGACGGGAGTTCGCCCGGTAAGGGTTCTGGTTCGGGCCCGGTTGCATTGGGGTTGAATCGTGGCTGCAGCGTCACGGGAGAGATCACAATCGGTTTGTCCGACGAAAAGGCTCGGGCCGATCGCACCGTTTCCGCCTGAGCCTCAAGCGTTTCCACCAGCGAGTCGGAGTCGAACGCATGCACCTGCGGATTGATCGAGTAACAGAGTGCGTCGAGCAACTCCATGGGTGGTCGGGCACGATTCAACTCGGCGAAATAGCAATTGGTGCCACTCACAATCGACGCGTCTGGAAACGACGATTTCAAAATGGCGCGCGCCGCTAAAATCCATTTTGATTCGGTCGTCTTCTGTTGGCAATGGAAGATGAGCCAGCGGGCGACGGCGACTCCTTGTGAAGGGGCCAACTTGGCAATCGAGTGCAGCTCGGCATCCGCATCATCGGTCAGATGAAGCGCCACTTCCAACGGCACGCCAAGTCGCATCGCGTCGGCAGCCGCTCGCTCAAACGTCGCTAGCGGGTTGGCCTCGTCAAATGCGACATCGACACGAAGATGGGCCGGGTCCAACCGTCGCAGCAGTGCGACTTGCGATTCGGTGAGCGGCACGCCATGCGAAGCCATGCCAAGCCCCACCTCGGGCACGCGGGTCGCGGGCGAGTCCGTGTCAATATCAATGACGATCGCTTCGGCATGCGGCCGGGTATTGGGCACCCCAGTTTGTTGTGACACAGTTTGTTGCGCTGCGCGGTCTTCGATCTTCAAGGTGATCGCTTGCCGAATGCGATCACCTGCTGCTACCGTTACCGGGAACGGGAGCTGCAATGGCGTGCAATAGGTCTTGAACGAAGCATCGGTCCAGTTGCGTTGGTCTTCGGTTTCAAACGTGTCGCCTTCCATTCGCACCTCTACCGACAAACCAGGCATTGGCTCGTGCGTGATCGGCTCGTGCGTGATCGACCGTAGATTCTTGAATGGCTGATGGGGCGAGATCCGTTTTGGGAATTGGCCCTCATACTTTTGGCCCTCAACGTTCTCAACCTGGCACGCTAGTCCCGCGCAGGATGCCGTATGCAACACACAGAAGCCGATGCGATTGGATTTGAACTCGGAGTTAGCCACGCCGTCAAAAGTGTACTCAAGTCGCCCGTCGGAGGTCCCGACGATTCGTCCATGCCAGGTGAAATCAATAGCGCCGCGTTGGCAATCGGCGCTAAACGAGAGCCGAAACCCCTGCTCGTCTTCATCGAGGTGCCAGTCACGGATCGCCGGCTCGATGGTATCCCAGTTGTGGTCACGCAGCGCCGCATAAATGCCGCGCAACACTTCGACATCGCCATAGTGGATCGCCCGCACAAAGCCGCTGCGAGGTTCGATACGTAACGTGAGTTGACCCGCTTGCAGTTGGATAGGTTGGCTGCTTTGGCACATGGCTTGTCGATTCATAGTTTCGCGAGTTAGCGGCGTCGCGGGCGACCTCGCCCTCGGCATAGCCGCGCAACTGCCAACAGGACCTAGCATATGGCGTTCGACGGGAAACTCAAGCGGTAAAGAACAAAACGGGGAATAAAGAAGAGACTCAAACAGTCACTGCAGGAATGCCGCGCGGCCCGAGTTTGGTTCGGCCGGAAGATTGAGGTTGCTCACCAATCGTGATATGATCTTGACCTGCAAAACAACCTTGACTGCAACGGTCGCGAGGATTGGCTACATGGCAGAACTCAGATTTGCTGCAATGGGCGCCGGCTTCTGGGCGTCTTATCAACTTGCGGGCTGGCAAGAGCTCGAGGGGGCACGGTGTATTGCCGTCTTCAACCGTACTCGGCGGAAGGCCGAGCAGCTGGCTGAGCGATTTGGCATCCCGAAGGTGTACGACGATGCGCAAGCGTTGCTGCGAAATGAACGCCTCGACTTCCTGGACGTTATCACCAGCGCCGATACACACCGGCAGTACGTCGAATTGGCGGCGCGCCACAAGCTGCCGGTAGTGTGTCAAAAACCGCTTGCGGACTCGGTCGAAGATGCGCAGGAAATGGCCGCGGCGTGCCAGCAGGCGGGCGTCCCCCTGTTGGTTAACGAGAATTGGCGGTGGCAGACCCCGTTGCGCGCACTCAAGGCGGTACTGGACGAGGGACGTATTGGCCGCCTGTTTCGTGGCCGTATCCACTATTGCAACAGCTTTCCGGTATTCGACAATCAGCCTTTTCTCAAGCAGTTGGACCGGTTCATCCTCACCGATATTGGTTCGCACATCCTCGACACGGCCCGCTTCCTGTTCGGCGAAGCAAGTCAACTCTACTGCCAGACCTGTCGAGTGCGGCCCGATATTCAGGGCGAGGACGTGGCTACGGTCATGCTCAAGACAATCGAGGGGGTCACCGTAACGTGCGAGATGAGCTACGCCAGTCGGATGGAGCATGAACGGTTTCCACAAACCTACGTCGTGGTCGAAGGCGACCAGGGCTCGGTCGAGCTCGGTCCTGATTTTTGGCTACGTGTCACGACCGCCGACGGCACCTTGGCACGCCGTTGCCCCCCACCCCGTTACGATTGGGCCGACCCCGCCTATGACGTGGTCCATTCCAGCATCGTCGCTTGCCAGCAGAACCTGCTGAACGCGTTGCGCGGCGATGCACCAGCCGAGACAACCGCCCAAGATAATGTGCGCACGTTGCAACTGATCGAGCTTGCTTACGAGTCAGCTCGACGAGGGGAAGCTATCGGCATCGAAAAAGGGTAAGCGTTCACGACCCTTGGTCGCGAACGGTCACGCCGTCGTTTCATATCGGTTTCTTGTTCCAGTCCCGAAGGGACGTTCCTATACCAGCCCAGGGAGGAGCCGGCGTGAGCGGAGCGATCGCGGCGCATCCCTGGGTTATGAGAAACATCACCGTCTCAACTTCATTTGGGTAAACGGTTATGAACTCGGTAGTCGTTGCCGATTCTTTGAACCGCTGCTGAACGCACATGGACTGTGAGCAGTTGTGTTCGAGAGCAGACGCGCTTCGATGCGGGATTTCAGGCTCGCGACGATCGAGTCAGATATCAGCTACACAACGTCTCCGGAGACAGAGTATGAAATCGTTTGTATATTCCATCTATGCCGTCGCGCGATTGGCTGTATTGGCCGTCGCGATTGCACCTGGTGCCGCACCGATCCACGCCGCGGAGATGAACGTTGCGGTCGCCACCGTCGATATCACTCCACCGTTGGACTACCCCATTAGCGGATATTATTACGAACGGAAGAGTACTGGCGTTCTTGATC
Source organism: Planctomycetota bacterium (assembly GCA_024277285.1). The sequence goes on along the minus strand of JAJRVM010000266.1, from coordinate 526 downwards.
CACTGCACGCCAAGGCGATTGTATTCGCACAGGGTGGCCGGAAAGTGGCGATTGTGCTTTGCGATTTGAGCGGGGTAGCGGCGGATCTGACCGCGCTGGTGCGACTGCGTGTCGAAAAGCTGACCGGTATTTCGCAGTTCAACATCATGCTTGCCGGAACGCATTCGCGTACAGGTCCGGACTACGGGCGCGAGTTGCGGTTGGCACATTGCCTGCCTTCCCCCTTCCTTGCCGTGCCACTGCTCATTCCGTACGTGTTCCAACTCCAGACCCCCCAACAAAGCCGTGCACCGATGCGGAAACGCAACCGCCAAGTTGAGCAGTGTGCAGTGTCAATCGAGCTACCAGTTGGGGAGTTGCTAGCCGGTTCGCACTGCGTGCAGTTACCGGCGGTGTGTTTGCGGGGCGGTTGGAAGTGCCGGATCAGTTGGAATGGGAAATCCGTCCGCGCGTCCGTGCCACTGCTCATTCCGTACGTGTTCCAACTCCAGACCCCCCAACAAAGCCGTGCACCGATGCGGAAACG
>JAJRVM010000020.1 GCA_024277285.1 Planctomycetota bacterium | reverse complement strand
TTGACACTGCGGCTCATTGACACTGCGGCCGACTCCTGGCGACTCAAGCGATCGAGAACCCAGCCAACCGAGCAACGCCAAGGCTGCCTCATCAGACTTCGGGCAGTCCGCCAAAACGGCGGTCGCGTCGAGCGTAGGAGCGAATTGCTTCGTGTAAATCCTCGATGGAAAAATCAGGCCAGCAGCGCGGCGTGACCCACAGCTCAGCGTAACTGATTTGCCACAGCAGGAAATTGCTGACCCGCATTTCGCCCGCCGTACGAATCAACAGATCAGGGTCAGGTCTTCCCGCCGTGTACAGATGTGCCGCGATCGTTTCTTCGTCAATTTCATCTGGGACCAACTCGTCCCGTTGTACCTCCCGCGCGATTTCACGCACGGCGTCGACCACCTCCGCGCGGCCGCCGTAATTGATAGCCAGGCACAGACGCGTCCCCTTATTGGCGGCACTCATCGAAATAGTTCGATCGATCTCCTCCAACACGCGAGCAGGGATGCCGATCCGCCGCCCAATGATCTCCACCGAGATATCCTGCCGCATGATCGTACTGCGTTCTTCGATCATATACTGTTCGAGCAGATGCATCAGAAAATCAAGTTCGTGCGGCGGGCGTTTCCAATTCTCGCTGGATAGACAGTACAACGTCAGCTGTTCTACGCCCAATCGTGTGCATTGTTCCACCGTACGCCGCACACTGGCGACACCACGACGATGGCCCTCGATGCGAGGCATGTTGCGACGCTGCGCCCAACGGCCGTTGCCATCCATGATAATGGCAATGTGGCGGGGGCACTGAGCGCGCGCAACGTCGTCCAGTGCTCCACTTTCGCCGGCCGATCGATCCGTTGAATCCGAGAACATAGCTTACCGCGATAGGCTCCGAAGTCGATGAAAACAGCAACTGTAACAAGACCTGTTCAACATGATGGAACGCCCGGCAAACGCGCGACTCGCCGATCATTCGCGGTCACGTTCCGCACCCGGCAACAAAGCGACGACGCCAGCTTTGGCATTGCCAGCCTTGATATCGCACGCCAAGTTGTCACGCAATAAGATTATGGCCTCCGACGAGACACTTCTCTCGAAATGCCTAGACCGAATCAGGGTCTGGCCAAATCGCCGACCAGAATCGTCTGCTCACGTCCCGGGCCGACCGAGATCACTTCAACAGGGCACTCGACCAGTTCACTGATACGATGCAGAAACCGATGCGCTCCGGTCGGCAAGCTATCGTACGTCAAGCACTTCGTCACGTCCGTCTGCCAACCGGGCAGCGTCTCATAGATCGGTTTGATGTTCCGCAGATCATCCACACGGCTCGGCACATACATGATGCGCTTCCCATGGAGCTCGTATCCGACGCAAATCTTGACCTCCGGTAACTGACTCACGACATCCATCATCATCACCGACAGGGCGCTGATGCCTCCCAATCGAATGGCATAGCGAACCGCCACCGCGTCAAACCAGCCACAACGGCGCGGGCGACCGGTCGTTGTGCCATATTCATTGCCCAAGTCGCGAATCGTCTGTCCGATTTCCCCTTCCTCTTCCGTCGGAAAGGGCCCGCCACCCACACGTGTCGTGTAAGCCTTGGCCACTCCGAAAACTTTGTCCACCCAACGCCCAGGAACTCCCGAACCGGCCGAAACGCCGACGCCCGAACTATTGCTGCTCGTGACAAAAGGAAACGTCCCATGGTCGATATCCAGCATCGAACCTTGCGCACCTTCGAACAACAGATTGCGCCCCGCAGCGACCGCATCCAACAAGTAATTGGTCGTGTCGCCAATCATCGGCGCCAATTGCTCCGCGTAGCCGCGATACGCCTCGTAGATCGCGTCGGCGTCCAACTCGCTCGGTTCAATCAACTCGGCAAATCCAGCCAAGGCGCGACGTTTGAATTCGACGACCTGACCGATCCGCTCGCGAAAATCGCCCGCCACCATGTCACCCAGGCGAATCGCCGCCATTCGGCCAACCTTGTCGCGGTAACATGGACCGATACCACGCAACGTGGTCCCAATACTCTCGCCGCTGATCTTGTCCGCATTCTGAGCCCGATCCTCCGCAATATGCCAAGGAAACACCACATGAGCTCGATCGCTGATCATCAACCGCTCGGCAACAGGAATCCCACGACTTGCCAAACTCTTGATCTCTTCCAGCACGATCGCCGGATTGAAGACCACGCCCGGCGTGATCACGTTCATGACGCCGTCGGTCAAGATGCCGCTGGGAATTTGATGCAACTTGTAAGTCGTGCCGGCGATTACAACCGTGTGGCCCGCGTTGGCTCCACCCTGGTAGCGCACCACAATATCCACGCCAAGTCGTTCCGCCAGTAAATCAACTAGCTTTCCCTTCGCTTCATCCCCCCATTGCAGACCAATCACACTGGTACCGGACACGGCGGTCGCCTCCAAACTCAAAAATGGTTCCGATCAACGGTAAACAAGCCAAAATCGCCCCTCGACAGACACCGCGTCTATCAGGCGATGCGTCTATCAGGCGATGCGTCTATCAGACACGGGTCCATCAGACACGGCGTCTGTCAGACTACTCGGCCCAACGGACACTCGGCCCAGCTTCGTCAAGAAAAGTCCTCGACGCAGCCGTGACCCAACACCCGAAAAGCAATCCCAACGTAACTCTGCGGCTCAAACTCACGCTGCGCCCCAATCCGCGCGGGCAAACAGACTACCAACTCGCTATCGCAGGAAACGGTCCACGCCCCCCCCTACGGCCCAAGTTCGAGAACGAGCCCAAACGGGTCAGTCTACGCGTCGAAGGTCATAACGGTCAACTACGCTCCCCCCTGACAGAATGCTCGTATCGAGCGACGTTCCATGGGCGGACGCAGACGCTGCGCAGCGTACGCGTGGGACGGACGCCCTGGGCTGATGAAAATACTCTTGGCGAGCTCTTTCTGCTAGCCGAACGCATCGGTGCCGGATGGCACTGGAATAGGGCTACGTGTTCTTTGGCTCTCCAGGCCAAAAGAAAACGGTCGTAACTGGGCCCGCCAAGGGATTAGCAGAAGCGCCGGAACCGAGTCACAACAGGAGGGAACCATGAAGCGAATTAGGCCCGGAGGGCCGGCATAGCCTCGGCCGGTGCCGTGAGGCACCGGTGCAGTTCGCGCCAGAACCGGCAAGCCCCGGCAGGCGCGACACAGGAAACGCGAGCGGTGCTGTCGGTATCGCCCCTCAGGGGCTATTTTAGGTTTGGAATTGCCAAGTTCCGGGGTCTTACGACCCCGGCAAGGGCTGTGTTGGCCCTCCGGGCCAAGAACCGGTCGATTGTCTATGGCATTGGGATCTGTGGCATTGGCACCCGACGAAGTGCGCAGCGACACCCCCGATGATTGCTGCGAGACTCATCAAGTGCGGAGGGGCGTAGCCGTTTTGATATGCCGCTTTCTAGCTATGCCCCCCATCTCCCGGGATTTCCCTCAGTTCACGGCCGCCCCCTCCAACGGGTCACGCGGTGCTTCAACTCGCAATTGCACTGTCCGCGTCAAAAAGTCGAAACCGTTCACGAAAACGAGGACGCGATCGGCACATTTAGGAAGGGACCGCTAAGCGACGCGGTTTGCTTCAACAGCGCAACAAGAGCAGGAACAACGACTTTGAAAATCGACCACCCCGGCACTGGTGTGACTCTTCTTTTGTCCGCCGCTACAACGGCGACGCGTTTGACACCATTTGGCGGCAGTACTCGTATAGTGCCATGGTCGTGGCGGTCGCCACATTGTAGCTGTAAGGCAAGCCAAACACCGGGATCTCTACGACCTGATCCAACAGGTCGAGCGTCGCCTGGTCCAAGCCTTGACGTTCATGCCCGATGACCAACACCGTCCGGCGTTGAAAAGTGTAATTGTAAAGACAGGTCGAATTACGGGTCTGTTCAAGCCCGACCAGGCGGAAACCGTCGCTGCGAAGTCGCTTGAGAACCGGGGGCAGCGACCGACGCACTTCCAGATGCAACTGTTGTGCACCGTCACGGGCGATTTTCGGATCGACCTTAGGGCTCCCGCAAGCCACCATGCGACGCACCCCACAGCAGCTCGCGACGCGCACGATGCGTGACAAATTCACGTTACTGCGCAATGGCGGGCACGCAAGCAGCAATTCACACCCTGCCGGGAGCGCAGTTGGAGGCTTATGGCGTTGGTGGACGAATGCAGGCATGGCGCCCATTGTCGGCAATCCCGATTCGCCTGCAATCCCCCCACTGTGCCCGCGAGCCTCCGTTTCGCTTGCGATCATCCGACCATCCGATCAGCACTCAGTCGGCCACATCGCCGGCGTCCGAATCAGGTGAGGCGATTGACAGCGAGACTCCCCCGAAACGAATTTGTGATTGTGCCCCCGGTACCGCGACGAGCACCTTACTCATCAAGTCGCCGAACCGCTGTGGCAACACTCGATAGTAGTTGTGCTTGCCGTCGCGACGGCATTCAATCAACCCATCGACGCGCAACAACGCCAGATGATGACTCACGGCCGGCTGGCTTAGCCCCAACATATCGCACAAGGTGCGCACGTTCAGTTCCTGCTTCTCGATCAAGAAGAACAGAATCTTCAAACGCGTTTCGTCCGCCAGCAGCTTGAACCAACGCACAAGTTCTTTCGCCACGCCATCAGACAAAGCCGCATCGGCATGAGGCGTCGCATCGGCGTTGGTGGAAGGATCTGGTTGCACCGGTAATCCGCGGGTGTTATCGCTTGGAGCAGTCGAATGAGAAAGCATATTGTGAGAAAGCATAGTGGCCATCGATCCGCCTTGATCTGCCGTGCAACTATGACTTGCGACCGACCTGAATCGCATCTTCTTCGCTAACGATCAGGCCGTTCCGAAACAAGCAGCGTAAACCGTTGCTTCGCGTTTGGCTTCTCGTCACCATGACAACAATCTGCCATCACAACGAAAAGGAATAGCAGCACGAGACGAGTGGAATCAGTAAGTAGACGAGAACAACTGCTTCACCAAAACAGACTACCGAATGCACACCGTCCATCCGCCAAGAGTCCGCGAATGGCCGCCAGCGCGGTAGCCGTTGATGACACAGCTCCGAACCATCGCCACGCCACTGCGGGTGCGAGCCACTTCAGAACAGAAGTCAAGCAAATAGGGCTCAGCCGTACGGTGACGTCACGACGGCAAGTTATTCTAATCCTATTGACCTTGGTTTGGAATAGAGTGCCAGAAGCAAAATAGCGAAAAAACGCCATTTTCGCGAAGATGCTATCACTTGCCATGACCTGCCCATGGCAGCCATGCGTGGCATGTGCCCCGCCAAAGAAGGGAATCGCCACGAACGCAACCGAGCTGAAGAACTCGGCGCTGCCAGCCCTCGAGCCAGGTCGAGGGGAATGCGTTGCGGCCCACCCAACACTCATCATCCACCCCGCGCTACGTCACTGGCAGCCCATTCAATTACCGGTTGGCTTGGCCACAACCGTTTTGGCCACAACCGTTTTGGCCATGATCGGCTTGGTCATGATCGACCATGAAAAGAAGCAGCCGCGGACCTACGGCCCGCGGCTGCTTACTATGCTGCAGGACGACGCTCACGATGGTAAGCGAACGTCCACTTGTGCTACCTACGAGTTACGCCAGTGCCAATGCCAAGTCAGCCTTCGCGTCCTGGCCGGTCAAACGTAAGTCAAACTTCTCTTGTAAGACATTGAAGACATTGGGAGTGACGAAACCGGGCGCGGCGGGGCCGATCGTGATCCCCTTGATACCCAACGACAGCAGTGTCAGCAGGACGGCAACCGCCTTCTGCTCGAACCACGATATCACCAGTGTCAACGGCAAGTCACTCACGGAACATTCGAATGCTTCGGCGAGTGCTGAGGCGACAATGATCGCCGAGTAGGCGTCGTTGCACTGTCCCATATCGAGCAGACGAGGCAGGCCAAGCAATTCACCGTAATCATGATTGCGAATCCGAAACTTGCCACAGCCAAGGGTCATAATAAACGAGTCGGGAGGAGTCGCCTGGGCGTATTCGCTGAAGTAGTTGCGGCCCGGTTCAGCGCCGTCGCATCCACCGATCAAGAAGAAATGGCTGATCTTGCCTTCCTTCACCGCATTCACGATCGTTTCGGCCAAGCCAAGCACGACACTGTGATGAAAACCAGTGGTCGACTGCTTAATTTCCGATGCCGGCAATGGCGGGCACGCTTTCGCCTTGGCAATCACACTGGAAAAGTCACCATTGGTAATACGATTCCCAGCGGGCACCGCCGTGGCACGAGTCGTGTAAAGACGATCCGCATAACTTTCCCGCGGAATCAATACGCAATTGGTCGTGACTACCGTCGGCCCGGAGAAATCATCGAACTCTTTCTTCTGCTTCTGCCAGGCATCACCAAAATGCCCCTTCAGATTGGGATGGTCGCGCAACCCTGGATACATATGCGCTGGCAACATTTCGCCGTGCGTATAGACATTGATGTCGGTCCCTTCGCACTGCTTCAGCAGATCGTGAAGGTCCAACAGATCGTGGCCACTGATCAGGATCCCAGGTCCGGCAACGGTCCCCTCGTTGACCGTACCAGGCGATGGCGCACCAAACTTTTCGCCATGCCCTTCGTCAAGCATCTGCATCACACGCAGGTTCTGACGCCCGCATTCCATGTTCATCTCAAGCAGCGATTCCAAATCGAAGTTGACGTTCGTCATGGTCGCAAATAACGCCTCCTCGATGAAGGCACTGACGTTCTCGTCAGATTTGCCGAGTCGCCGAGCATGATGAGCGTAGGCCGCCATCCCTTTGAGCCCATAGAGCAGCATTTCCTGGAGCGATTGCACATCCTCGTCCTTGCCGCATACGCCGGGGCTCAAGACACAACCGCTACCGTGAGCGGTCTGTTCGCATTGATTACAGAACATTCGTGGGGATCCTTTTCATGGACAACGGAGAATACCTGCAGAACCTGCTCTCGCGACGCGCACACGCCCGAAACAGCACTCGTCCTGCTCGTATTGTCCCTACTAGCTAGTTTCTTGCGGTCTGCGACCAACGGCGCCGGCCACTTGCTCCAAGGGGACACACTACATCCAAGGTCAACTGACTCCGAACTAATCGACTCCTTGGCACATTGGTCCTTGGCACATTGGTCCTTGGCACATTGGTCCTTGGCACATTGGCAAGCTCCTCGTGCCGCCCTGGTGACTCTCGACCTCGAATCATACAATAGGCGTCAAGGTGCGTATCGGCATTGATGTAAGTCAATTCTGCCTTAAACGGACGTTCGGCCCCTGGTGCAGGCCTAGCCTGCAAGCCCCAGAGCGGGGAGCCCGAGGCCAAAACGGCGAACCGAGAGCTCGGAAACCGAGGTTTCACAGGAAAATGAAGCGCGCACGGTACGCGCATCGGATACGGTAAGACGCTTCACGACCGGCTTGAGGAAAACCGGCAAATCGACGCATACTCGGCGCAGCGAATCTACCGATTCACACGACGGTGAGCGGCGATTCTTTATCTTCGGTCGATGGCCTTGCGGCGTTGACTCGATATCCGGCAATACCAACGAATTCTTTGTGGTTTCGCCAAGTATGCTGGAACCGCAACCTGCAGGCCGCACAATCGACACCCCAAAACGGAATATCATCCCGACCCTGGTGCCAACTCGACTTTGCCAACTTCAACATTCCCTCGAAGCGAACCGGACGTTTCGGCCGCCAACCCAATAGCCCCCAACAAGACAGGCTGACCGATCAAAGCGATCGCCGGGACACCTACCTGGACACTTTCGTGGCGACAATGGGTTGCCCATTACCAACAGCGGTGAAGCAGTCGCGGTCGCGGCCACGACAGAACCAAGGAGCTTGCTCACGATGAGCCTTACGGTGGAAGATATTCTCGGCGGCTGCCAGTTGTTTACCGAAGTCAACAAAGAACGGCTCGAGCGACTTGTCACCATGAGTGTCATGTGCCGCTTCACCAAACAACAAATGATCTTTCATCAAGGTCAGCCATGCCCGGGCGTTTACGTCGTCGGCAGCGGCATGGTGCGAGTCTTTAAAACCGCGCCGACTGGCAAGGAACATGTACTGCACATGGTCGGCCCCGGCCAGACATTCGCGGAGGTCGCAGCCATAGGAAACTTTGACTGCCCGGCACATGCCGAAGCCGTAGTCAGTACGGTCTGCGTCTTGATCCCGATTGATCGTTTCCGCGACGCGATGGCACAAGACCATCAACTCTGCTTGGAAATGATGACCGGTTTGTCGTTCTGGGTGCGGCGACTTATCTCGTTGATGGAGGACTTGGTCTTGCGCGATGCGATCGGACGTACCGCCCGGTTCTTAATCGAATCGGACGTCGAGGCCGACGGCATGGTGAAGCTGCCAAGCTTGAAACGTCATGTTGCCAGCCATCTGAACCTGACCAGCGAAACGTTGTCGCGCACATTCAGCCGCCTGATCGAGGCAGGCTTGGTCGTCGAGCGAGACAAGAACCGGGTAGAGCTAATTGATCGGGCTCAGCTGCGCGCGATTAGCGAAGGGCGCTTCCCACAAGTGTAGACGCGTCTCCACGCAGAACGTCGCAGCAACTTGCACTCAGCGCGCGCTACCCGCTCCCCGTTGACTCGCCGGACTGGCCACGCATGCCGAGCGGACGATAGCTATCGCAGAACGTCCGGATCGCCTGCCGATTCTTTCCCCACGGCAGAAAGACATTGCTCAACAAACCACGGCGCAGAGGTGGCGGTTCAGGGCACAAGAAGACCCCCCCCTCGCGCAATTCAAGATGGTCAATCTCTCGCCAGGATAGATGTCGCCGTCGTCCCAAGACGGACAACACAACGCCACGCGGCTCAATTTCGGTCGCAATCGGAATCCACAACTTCCAGAAAGCGAGCAGCAGGGCCAGTCCTGTCAACAAACCCATCGACACGCTCTGGCTCAACGCGGCGCACGCCCCGGCGATCAACAGGCAGCTGGCGAGATACGCTAAACTGCGCGCCGGATCATCCCGCAGTGGCCAATTCGTAGCGCGCAGTCCTCCTGCTCCCATGTCGTCGCGCGCAGCCACGTGTCTTGTGCGCACACTGCTCATGCTTTACTAGCTCCCGACATCAGTGTCTTATGTATGCGTTATGCCTTCCGCCGTACGACGGTGGGCAGCCAAACGCCACGTCGCGATGCCCCTTCATTATACGCGCAGTCGCGAACAACTTCATCGGTTATTTCCGTATCGCTCTTGCGACACCGTCGATACCGATCGCCGGCCACTCGACCAAGCCGCCAGATGCACCGGTCCAACGGAATTCAAGTAAACCGCCTCGCCAGTTGCTCAACCAGCCCAGTCGTCTATGCTATTTCCAGTTCACGCGATTGCAAGCACCGGTCGCGCAGCAGCCCCTACTTCCTCACAAGAAAGGACCACGTTGATGGCCGTCACAGACCACGTCATCGTACTGGGCACTCACAACCGCAAGAAAGGCCGAGAAATGGCTCAGCTTTTCGCGCCGTTCGGCCTCACGGTCAAGACACTTGCCGACTTTGACGCCGCTCTGGAAGTAGAGGAGGATGGCGACACGTTTGCCGCCAACGCCGCTCTGAAAGCGTGCCAACAGGCCACACACCTGCAACATTGGGTGCTGGGCGAAGATAGTGGCCTGGCGGTCGATGCACTGGGCGGACGTCCGGGGGTCTACTCCGCCCGCTACTCGGGGCCCGACGCGACGGACGATACCAATATCGAAAAACTATTGCAGGAATTGGCGTCCGTCCCCACCGAGAAACGGACCGCTCATTATGTCAGCCACATGACATTGGCCGATCCGGAGGGGAATGTGCGAGCCGAGTCAGAAGCCTCGTGCAATGGGCGCATCGCAATGGTTCGACGTGGCACCGCCGGATTCGGATACGATCCCGTTTTCGAGATCGTCGAATATCACATGACGTTCGGCGAACTGGGCGATGCCGTGAAAGCCACGCTCAGCCATCGAGGCCGCGCGGCACGGCAAATTCTGCCGCAAATCGTCCGTTTAAGTGTCGCACAGTGAGCTACGTAAATGGGCAGGAAGCACGTCTTGCGCAGTCGTCTCGCGAAGAAGGACTACTCCCCTTTTCTTCTTCGGGGATGAAGAATCGCTGCTTCATTTCTTCTTTTTTGCCCGTCATTTTCTTTGCCCTTCAAGGAGAACAGCCAGCAGCGCCCAGCATTTGACGGGTCCACACTACGAAATCGGTACCAATGGCGCGCTGCTTTCGCTGCGTAGCCGCCTTGTTCAAGGGCAAAGAAGATTACGGGCAAAGAAGAGCGCTTCGTGGATTAGGTTGCGACAAGGCAACGGCCTGCAACGCAGAGGATGCCGGCCCTCCGGGCCAAAAAACGGTCGATGATCTGTGGCATTGGCGTCGGAGAAGTGCGCTGTGACACCTGATGTTTGCTGCGAGACTCATCAAGTGCCCAGGGGCGTAGCAAGCCCTGAGCACGAATTCCCTCCAGTTTCACCAAACACCCACCGTTTCATCATGCCAGTGCTACCCTGCGACCTATCGGTTGCCGGCGGCAAAGTCCGCGCCAATCGAACGGCGTGGTACTTTTACCGGAAGCGGTTGGATGTCGAAAGAGATCCCATTGAGCGAACGCGGACGCACGCCCTGCGTCTTCTGCCCAGGCAATGGCTGACGATCGGCGCCGTACGATTGCATGATCTGATGAATCTGCGGATGCAAATCGATGCGACCGTCCGGTAATTTGTTCCCCACGGAAGCGAAACTGCCGATCGTCACGACACTCTCGAACCGATCATGAAACTCGTACGCTTCGATCCCTTTCTCACGCAGCATTTCGGTCAGCCGATGAGCTTTATCCGCGGCGATCTCCAACTCGCTTGGCTTCCGGCGACCGGGCAGGCCTGGGAGCAAACTGCGTTTGGTATCCTTCGCGTCCTCCTCGCCCACAAAATGCGATTTGCCGCGAAACGCCGCGACTCGGACCGTGTATTTGCCAGGGCAATCGAGCAAGCTATGTTTGACACGCTTGTTCATGTTCGCCACGAACGGATCAAGCCCAGCGCCGACAAAAAACTCTTTCGGAAGCATCGGGTTGCGAGCGATAAAAGCGCGCCGCATCGGCCCGGCCTTGTGCTTGTCGGGGTCCTTTTGCACCATCCGCTGCATTTCCCGCAGAATCGTGAAACGCTGCGTAGTTGTTTTCTTGTTGTTGCCGACAATCGCCAGACAGTTGGGTTTGACCGTCTTGATCCGCTGCAGGTCTCCCTCGGCACCAGGAGCATCTGAAGCGGTGTAGTTGCCAACCAAGACTGCGATCTCGTCAAAACTGACCGCATTGCGGTACTTCATCTTGCGTGGTCCACCATATCGATTCAGCCCACGTCCATACACCGGCTCGGAAAAGTCAAAATGGCGTTTGTGCATGTACGCTTTCAGCTTGTAGCGTTTACGCAATTCCAACACCAAATCGTGCGCCTCGTCCTCCGCGCCAGAACCGGCAAATGAGGTCGCGAAAATCAACCATGGCCCCTGGTCTTCGGTCAGCCAATACGATTTCGCCGTATTGGCATCAACCGACTTGAACGGAATCAGCTTCTTCCAGGGCGATCCGGCCGATGTGATGCTCGTAACCAGCAATAAGGTCAGCAGACTGGTCATGACCAACCAGCCTGTTCGTCCCGCGTGCGTTTTCATGTCTTCCTCCTTGACGACCTGACCACGTTATCTCGACGCGATCCCCAACAAGAGATATCGCTGCAACGTGGCGGGAGAGTAGCAAAACCGGCAAAACACAGGAAGATCGAATTGTGTGCTAGCAATAACGTGATTTCGCGTCTCTTCAAGGTCTGCAATGGACCGCTTCGACCACCCGATAGTTGCGTAGCGCACTGCGCCACACGAACAGCGGCGCGCGCGCGTGTGCCACTGCATGCTCGTACGCGGTCTACACCTCGATCGGCTTATCACTACCAAACGCCCCGCCATCACACCGCCGCACACTGCACGCAGTGCGAACCGGCTAGCAATTCCCCAGCTGGTAGCTCGATTGACGCGCGACTAAGCTGATCCAGCCGATACTCTCAGCTTCCCACCCTCATAGGCATCGGCAACGCAATCGACCAGTTGGCCCAATTGAGCTCTTTTGCATGGCAACGTGACGGGAGCGTAGCGGCACGCCGTCCCGACCACCTGACCGGAAACCGACTTGGATTCGGACTCGACCAACACGCGCAGCTTTTGGCCCACTAGTTGCCGAAAGTAATCTCCGCGCAATTCGTTTTCCAGCTCAGCGAGCTGCTTACCACGCTCGGTCTTCACACGTTTTGGCAACGCGTCGGGCATTTCAGCGGCCGGAGTGCCCTGACGTGCACTGAACGGAAAGATGTGGATTTTGGAGAACCCTGCGGCGCGTGCCACGCGGCATGTGGCTTCGAAATCTTCGTCGGTTTCGCCGGGAAAGCCGACGATGACATCCGTGGTCAGTGCGGGGAGCGTCAGTGCGTCGCGAATCAGTGCGCACCGCTCCAGGAACAGTTGTGTTGACCAGCGCCGGCGCATCTTGCGCAAAATCCGGTCCGATCCACTCTGCAAACAGATGTGCAGGTGAGCGCAAATCTTATCGGGGAAATCGGCCATGGTAGCGATCAACTCGCGCGTCACCTCCGTCGCTTCGATACTCGACAAGCGAATACGAAAATCACCTTCTATCTGAGCCAATTGCTGTACTAAATGGGAAAGCCGAACCCACTCGGACTTCGGCCTATGCCGGTTCTTTTCAACGCCATAGTGTCCTAGGTGCACTCCCGTAAGAACAAGCTCGCGGTACCCGTTGGCGATCAACCGGCGCGCTTCGTCCAGGACCTCAGGAACTGGTCGGCTGAAGACATGTGGGCGGACCTGCGGAATAATGCAATAACTGCACCGCAGCAGACAGCCGTCCTGCACTTTCATGTAGGCCCGGTGCCGGCTACCAAACTGATCGATCCCAGTGGGGATATCGACCACTCCAAATCGCCCTAGCAGATCAGGCAGTTCGCGTTTGTCGGTGACGACTTCGGCCACGCCCGGCAATGCGGCCACCTCTTCTGGAGCGCGCGTCGCATAGCACCCCATCACCAGGATGCGCGAGCCGGGGTTCTCGCGCGCCATACGGCGGATCATCTGGCGGCTCTTGGAATCCCCCTCACGCGTCACCGTGCAGGTATTCACCACGCACAGGTCAGCGACCTCATCGCGCGCGGCGTCTTCGTAGCCAATCCCAATCAACCCCTGGCGAAGGAACTCCGTTTCATATTGATTGACCTTGCAGCCAAGTGTGATCGTCTTGAGCTTTGGAGGCATCGATATCGCATTCGCGGTAAGATGAGAACGGGCGTGGCGAGAACGAGTGCCCCCCATAGTAAGGAAAGAGCTTCCGCTCAGCCAGTCGCGGCGATTGGCCAGCAAGAACGGCAACCGAGCGTGCCAGAGCGACTCGCGTCATCATGGCTCCGGTTCGATCGACGCGGTCATCGAACCGGCACACCGTGCGATGAGTGCGTCTTTGCCGTATGCGTGAATCTGGTCCCGCTTCAGCTCCGCATGCTCGCGTGTGGTCGTTAGACAGATGGCGCGTCCGCGAGCGTCCACCTCCTTGGCGATCTCGTACCCGCGGGTGACGTCATGCCCGAACAGCGTTCGTACCATGGTAATCACATACTCGTACGAATGATCGTCATCATCCCACAGAATCACGTGATACCGCGGTTGCCGCTTCGGCTTTTGCGCTCGTTTCTCACGACGCCGACGCATCGTCTCGACTAACGGCTCATCAGCAATGGTTGTCTGCTGGTCATCCGCCACCACAGAATCTCCCCGGAGACGCCAAGAAAAACAAAACCGCCCAAATTCCTGTTCAGGCACCGAATAGCCGCTCAGATCACTCCAGATCCGGCGGCGAAGCCGCCAAGACCCACTCACGAATCGGCGGCGAAGCCGCCAAGACCCACTCACGAATCGGCGGCGAAGCCGCCAAGACACAGCCCTACGGTGTCAAACCCAAGTCCAAACAACAACGGACAAGGAGCCCGACACACGAACCGCCTCCCCCAACGTGGGTACGAGTTTCCGCCTCACCCCGAATAGTCGCATTCGGCTCGCGTCATTATATTGTACCGAATCGGTGATCGGAAAGGCTCTTTCTTGCGATTCTTCCGCACAACCTGGTTGTGGCAGTTTCTCGCGGCGGTTTCTTTCACACACTTTCTTCCCAACAACGGAGATGGCATCAACATGACGGAACTGGACCAATACCTGGTGGATCACCATGACCGGTTCGAAGAGGAACTGTGCGAGTTGCTGCGCATCCCGAGCGTCAGCACCGACGGGCTCCACCAGAGGGAGATTCGCCAAGCGGCCGAATGGGTCCGCGACCAGTTGCAAGGCATGGGCCTTGAGACCAAGTTGCTCGATACGATAGGCAACCCCGTGGTCTACGCCGAATCAGCTCCGGTCCCCGGCGCTCCCGTGGTACTGGTCTACGGCCACTACGATGTCCAGCCACCCGATCCGTTGGAAGAATGGCTCAGCCCACCGTTCGAGCCGACTCGGCGCAATGGGAATCTCTACGCGCGCGGAGCCACCGACGATAAGGGGCAGATGCTGACGCATATCAAGAGCGCCGAAGCGTGGATGAAAACGGTCGGCAAGTTGCCCGTGCAATTGAAATTCGTGATTGAAGGCGAAGAGGAAGTGGGCAGCGAAGGGTTGGAGGATTTGATTGCACGCGAGCCCGAGCGGTTGGCGTGCGATGTGGCGGTGGTAAGCGATTCCTCCCAATTCGGCCCAGGGCAACCGGCGGTCACCTACGGACTCAAGGGGATCGCCTACTTCGAGTTGAAGCTAAATGGCCCCAAGCAAGACTTGCACTCGGGCACGTTTGGCGGCGCGGTAACCAACCCGATAAACTGTGCCGCGCGCATGATGGCCAGTTTAATCGACAAGAAAGGACGCGTGCAGATCCCCGGTTTCTACGACGACGTCATGCCCTTGAGTGACGCGGAGCGCGAACAATTCGCGTCGCTCCCGTTCAACGAGTCGGCATTCATGCGACAGGTCGGCGTAGAGGGTGTGACTGGCGAGGAAGGCTACACGACGCTCGAACGGCGTTGGGCACGTCCCACTTTCGATATCAACGGTATTTGGGGCGGTTATCAGGGCGACGGTGCCAAGACCGTCTTACCCTCGAAAGCTGGCGTCAAATTCAGCTTTCGGTTGGTGCCCAACCAAGATCCGAAAAAAATCCAGCAAGCCCTGCGAACACGGCTCGAAACACTCTGTCCACCCGGTATCGAGATGGAGTTGACCGATCTGCACTCTGCCCGCGGTGTGGTGGTACCGTTGGACAGCCTTTACATGGAAGCGACCGCCATCGCCATCGAACAGGGATTTGGTCGCCCACACGTATTCATCCGCGAAGGGGGCTCGATCCCCATTGTGACCACCTTCCACGAGCAACTCGGCGTCGACACCTTGCTGTTGGGCTGGGGCCAGGATGATGACAATACCCATAGTCCCAACGAAAAGTTCAGCCTGGCCGATTTCCATCGTGGCATCAAGACCAGCGCTCACCTTTGGAAAGCACTCGCAAGAATCAACGTCAAAGCGTAGCCGGATCCGCCAGGATTCAGCTCGATTGGTTACCCAACATATAGCCGCAGCGGACCTCTGACGGGGCCCGTTGCTGGAGAACGTTATGCTCGAACGCAAGTTCATTGTGGAAAACGCCGAGGCCGTCAAAACGAATTGTGCCCACCGTGGGGTCGAGGCCGAAGTTGACCGGCTGATCGAATTGGAATTACTGCGGCGCGACAAACAAAAGGAAGTAGAACAGCTGAATCGGCAGGCGAATGAAGTCTCGAAGTCGATCGGCAAAGCCCCGCCGGAACAACGTGAAGCGCGCAAGGAAGAAGGCCGCAGACTGCGGGAACAAAAGGATCAGGTCCAGGATGAAGTCGACCGCATGGACAAGGAAGTCGCTCAGTTGCAGGCGGGGATCCCCAATATGTCGCACCCGGACGTCCCGGTGGGCGCCGACGACAAGTCGAACCTCGAGCTGCGTCAAGGGAAACACAAACCGCGCACGTTTGACTTCCCCGTTCTCGATCACGTCGAACTGGGTGAGAAGCTCGATCTCATCGATTTTGAAGGGGGCGCGAAAATTGCCGGGCACGGTTTTTATTTCCTAAGGAACGAAGCCGTGCTGCTCGAGTTGGCCCTGCAGCAGTTCGCCACACGGTTGCTGATGACCGAGGGCTTTACGCCCGTCGTGACCCCTGACCTCGCCTATACCGAGATCCTGCAAGGAACCGGCTACATCCCGCGCGGGCCAGAAACGCAAATCTACAGCATCGAAAACTCGAACCTGAACTTGGTCGCCACCGCCGAGATCACACTCGGTGGACTGATGGCGGGCGAAGTGCTGGAGGCCGAAAACCTGCCGATCAAATTGTGTGGGATCAGTCATTGCTTCCGCACCGAGGCGGGTGCCGCAGGCCGCGCCTCACGTGGATTGTACCGCGTGCATCAGTTCACCAAAGTCGAGATGTTCACGTTCACGTTGCCCGAGCAGAGTGATGCGATGCTCGATCATATCTGTGACCTGGAATGCCGCCTGTTCGATGAACTTGGTATCCCCTACCGCGTCGTCGATACCGCCACGGGCGACCTGGGCGGACCCGCCTATCGGAAATTCGACCTGGAAGCATGGATGCCCGGCCGCGGCGATGGAGGCCAATGGGGCGAAGTTACCAGCACCAGCAATTGTACCGACTACCAGGCACGCCGACTGAATATCCGCTACAAGACACGCGGCAAGAAAGGAACTCAGCTGGTCCACACCTTGAACGGTACTGCCATTGCCATCAGCCGAGCATTAGTCGCCATCCTGGAAAACTACCAGCAGGCCGATGGCTCGGTCCTCGTCCCCGAAGTGCTCCAGAGTGTTGTCGGCACCGACCGCATCGCGCCGGGTGCCAACCTCGTATCGGGTGCCGCTGGCTGAGTGAGCGCAATAGAGCCTACCATCACCAAGCAACGACAATCGCCAACGGAGCCAGTGTTCGCCCAATCCTAACGTGCCCAATCCTAACGCTAACAAACGCCTTGAAACCTGCTGATTATCAGCGTTTGTTTGCGTTCATCAGCGGTCAACCCTTCTGCTTCACGACCGGCTGCGTCCAACGTCACGCACCGGCGATCACTTTGGCTGCCTCTGCACATAGCGTCTGTGATTCAGCGGCCGAAGCCGACTCGGCGACAATACGCACGATCGGCTCGGTGTTGCTGGCACGAATCAGCAACCACTTCCCGGGCCAATCCAAACGCAACCCGTCCATCCGGTCAGCACGCGCGTCGGAAAAATGCTGCTCAAGTGCATCAAGTGCCGCGGGAATCGTCTCGCGCGCAACCTTCTGCTTCGTCTTGCAGATCTCGTAACGCGGCAACTCGCCAGCCAGCGCACTGAGCGGCTCGCCACGCGTCGCCATCGCATGCAGCACCCAGGCCATGCCAACGAAACTGTCGCGAATGAAACCAACTTGCGGATCGATCGGCCCACCGTTCCCTTCGCCGCCAAATCCCGCCTGTTGCTCGTGCATCACCCGTACCACATTGGCTTCGCCCACAGGTGATCGAAAGAACGGAACTCCGTACTTGGTAGCCACGTCTTCCGCCATGCGACTGGTCGAACAATTCGTTACGACGGGGCCCTTGCGCTGCCGCAGCACCTGCTCCAGACAGATGGCGACCGTGTACTCCTCGCCGATATAACAGCCCGTTTCATCAATCAGCGCCAATCGATCCGCATCGGGATCCTGGCAAAAACCGACATCCGCGCCGGCGGCCACCACCTTCTCGGAGATGCCGGCCAGGTTCTCGGCCGTCGGTTCCGGAGGATGAGCGAACAACCCGTTTGGATCGGCCCCAACGACCGTGATTTCGCACCCCAGGTCGGTCAGAAAACGTCCGCCCAGGCGGCTCCCGGCACCGTGGTTCGAATCCAACAGCACGCGGAAGGCGCGCTTGCGAATCGCCGCCGGATCGACGGTGGCCAGCACCAACTCAGCATGACGGCCCAACGTATCGCTAACCTGGCTCGCCTGACCGATCCGATCATAGGAAACCCAGTTGATTCCACCTTGATGGAATCGTTCAACGACCTGTTCGCCCTCAACGGCCGACAGGACTTGACCGGTATGCGTAAACAGTTTGATACCGTTGTACTGGGGCGGATTGTGACTGGCGGTGACCTGGATCGCACCGGCCGCTTTATGCTGCCGGACTAAGACGCCAACCGTTGGTGTGGCGGCTACTCCCGCGTCAAGTACGGAACGCCCGACGGCTAACAACGTACTGCGAATCGCATCGACGAGCATACTGCCCGTACTTCGGCCATCGCGTGCCAACACCAACGGCCCCTCGGCCTGGCCTGCTGCATAGGCACATGCGAACCGCGCGGCTAGGTCGGGGGTCAGGTTCTCGCCGATAATACCGCGAAGGCCCGATACACTGATGATCAATTCCGCCATGTTTCGCTCCCGTTTCCATACCTCTCGGTTCGTCCCGACACATGCGCGCACGCGACCACGTTGGTCGCGGGTAGGGACTATGACTAGATCGGTCTCAATCTCACCTGTCCTGTGCAAAACTCATCTTGCCACGCTCTGCAGCGATTATACGGGTGAAGCTGTAGCAGTGTTCGTATTGTTCCGGACACGCCCAGGAGGACCAAACGACAAGAGATCTTGGGACCTACTTGGTTGTTTTCGCGGGGAACGCTAAAGTGGAAACCATGAATACTGAACAAGCGATTGCTGCTCTTGAAGTGGCTGAAAAGTCTCAAGAACTCTCTGCCGGTGCCGTGACGAACATTCGCACATGGTTGACCGAGCCGCGGTACGCCACATACGCTCCCGAAGTCATCGGACATATTGCCAGGCGGCAGTGGCAGCAGTTGGATGATGTATTCTGGACCGTCATACCGTTCGGCACGGGAGGACGGCGTGGGCGCATGTACCCGATCGGTTCAAATGCCATTAATGACCGTACGATCGGCGAAAGTGCGCAAGGATTGGCCGATTACGTGCGGCAACAAACAAGCAACTCGGCATCCCTCTCGTGCGCCATCGCCTATGATACGCGGCATCAGTCGCGGCATTTCGCCGAGTTATGTGCGGGGATCATGGTCGCCGCCGGTTTCCAAGTCTACTTTCTGGACGATTACCGCAGCACACCGGAGCTCTCGTTCCTGGTTCGCCACCGCGAGTGCAGCTGTGGAATCATGGTCACGGCCAGCCACAATCCACCGAGCGACAATGCCGTGAAAGTCTACTGGTCGACCGGTGGCCAGGTCCTTCCGCCACACGACAAGGCGATCATCGAATGCGTGATGAACGCAGGCGAGATCGGCCACGCTGATTTCGACCAGGCGGTCGACGACGGCCGAGTTGTCATTTGCACGGCAGCAACGGACGATGCCTATTTCGCCGCATTGAAACAGCAGAGTTTCGCAGGCCCGCGCGATATCCGTATTGTCTACTCGCCTTTGCACGGCGTCGGTGCATCGGCCGTCTGCCCCGTGCTGAAATCGGTCGGTTTCGAGCACGTTGAAACCTATGGCCCTCACGCCCAACCTGACGGTGACTTCCCCAACGTTCCCGGCCATGTCTCGAATCCGGAGAATCCGCACGTCTTCGATGCGATGATCGAACACGCCAAACAATCGGGGGCCGACATTGTATTGGCCACCGATCCCGATTGCGATCGCATGGGTTGTGCCGCTCCGCTGACTCTGCGACCAGGCTCCGAATGGGCGACCTTGACCGGCAACCAGCTAGGGGTCCTGCTGAGCGACTATGTGCTCGAACAGCGCCGCGATGCCGGCACGCTGACAAGCGATCACTACCTGATCAAGACACTCGTCACCACCGACATGATCCGCCGGGTCGGTGATAGCTATGGCGTGCGCACCTGTGGCAACCTGCTGGTCGGTTTCAAATGGATCGGGGGAGTGATCGACCAGGAAGGCCCCGAGAATTTCGTGCTCGGCAGCGAGGAATCGCACGGTTACTTGGTTGGCCAGTATGCGCGCGACAAAGATGGCCCGGTCGCCTGCATGCTGATGTCCGAATTGGCCGCACGGTTGAAGGCCGCCGGAAAAACCGTTCACGAAAAACTCGATGACCTCTTCTGGCAACATGGTGTCCACCTGGAGCGGCTCATCACGTTCCGCATGGAAGGCTCGGAAGGCATGATCAACATGCAGAAGCTGATGGCGAAGTTTCGCACCAACCCACCTGAGCAACTTGGTGGAATCGCGATCGAATCGTTGCGCGACTACCAGCGATTGACAACCACTCGAGATGGCCAACAAGAAGCCCTCGATGGTCCCAAAGGCGATATGGTGGTCATGGATCTGGCTGAAAAAGGCAATTCGATCGCCGTGCGCCCCTCGGGCACCGAACCGAAAGTGAAGTTTTACTTTTTCGCCTTTACGCCGGCAGAACAGCTATCCGACCTGGAATTGGCCAAGACCGAACTGACCGCAAGGCTGAACGATTTCGAAGCCGATGTTCGCGCGTATTGCGAATCGGTGTGAGGCCACGTCAGTAACCCCCAAGAAAGGAACTGCGGATCCACGCAAATGAGAAAGCAATGGGCGACGTAGTATGATCTGCGATGAAAGGTCTTTTCTGCGGCCACTTTAACGCCTGCTGCGTTCGAGCGCGAGCAGACCGTTGTCTGGTCGCAACGTAGTCCACCGAGCGTTTTTTTCTCTTGCCCATAATATTCTTTTGCCCTCTTCTCCTGCTGCGCTGGTGGATGGCGTTCTGGTTGCTCTCCTTGGAGGGCAAAGAAAATGACGGGCAAAAAAGAAGTGTGATGGCAGCCTCGTATTGGCACTTAGCATGCTCGCGCGGAACAAAAACGAGGCTCTCCGCCGGGCTTGCCCCGGCCGGGAGCACGACTGGTCGGCTACAGCAGCGCGTCCTTCGGCTTTCGTCGGTCGAACGGAAGGTTTTCTATTAAGCGTCGCTTTGCTGAGGCCGAATCAAGACGCGGTTGGCTTCAACATTGGCCGCGCGTCTTTCAACCGAGACGCCACTTGAAACTGGGTAATGGTTCCGCAGTTGGCGTGACGAGTCTGTTGTGGCTTGAACCGCGTGGACGATTACGTTTTAGCAGCCCATACGTCACGCCACGTTGAAGAAGAAATGGGTAGAATAGGTAGCAGCGTCGATCGGCGGTCTACGCATCCGTTTCGCGAACGCTTGCGGGCTGACTCACGGGCGTTGGGGAAGAGTTCGAGAGCACGAGACGATATTGAGCCCCTGCCGCATGTTCGTCGTGTTTTGGCCCTGCACGGTTTCTTTTTTCATGGCGCGCGATGCCGTGCCACACTCGGGAGTATTTTCGCTGTGACTGACGGACCGGAACAACATGAGGCATATGAGCTGACACCTGGACAGCGAAAAACGCTTGCGCGGGTTCGTGAGTTTCCGCGGACACCGGGCGTGTACCTCTTCAAGGACGACGGGGGCGTTGTGATCTATGTGGGCAAAGCGACCAACTTGCGTTCGCGCGCCGGAAGCTATTTCCTGAAAGCGGCGGCCGACGATCCACGCACCGGCCCGTGGATCGGCGAGATCTGCGACGTCGACCTGATCGAGTGTGACAGCGAAGTGGACGCATTGCTCGTCGAATCGCGGTTGATCAAGGATATCCAGCCCAAGAACAACAAGGAACAGAAGGACGACCGGACGTTTCCCTACCTGATGATCTCGACACACGAGGATTTTCCGCGCGTCGAGGTAACTCGGGAGCCGCGCGACCGCGGCGTGAAGCTCTATGGCCCGTTCACCAGCGCCGGATCGTTGCGAGGTGCCGTGCAGGTCTTGCAACGAATCTTCAAGTTCCGCACCTGCGGCCTCGATATCCACGACGGTGACGAGCGATGGAAGTGGTTCCGACCCTGCCTGTTGGCCAGCATCAATCAATGCACCGCCCCATGCAACTTGCGTATCAGCAAACAGGATTATCGCAAAGATATTCGCCGATTGCAGTTGTTTATGGATGGTCAAAAGAAGTCACTGTTGCGACAGATGCACAGCGAAATGTTGGCCGCGTCGAAAGAACTGCGATTCGAGCAAGCCGCTCGATTGCGCGACGAAATCCAAATGCTCGAAACACTTGACCAGCGTGGCAAGCTGGACGAACATGCTCAGCCCGAAGTCTTCTTCATCGACCCGAAAAAAGGCCTTGCCGGATTACGTAAAGTCCTGAAACTCGACCACACGCCGCGGACGATCGAAGGGATCGACATCGCACATCTGCAAGGGAACCAGACGGTGGCAAGCCTCGTGCAATTCATCGACGGACTGCCGTTCAAACCCGGCTATCGACGTTACAAGATCCGAGCGGTCGATGGAATCGACGACTATCGCAGCATCCACGAAGTGGTGGCTCGTCGCTACCGCCGCTTGTACGACGAGTCGGAGATGTTTCCCGATTTGATCTTGATTGATGGCGGTAAAGGACAGCTGCGTGCCGCGTTGGCTGCGTTTCGCGAGCAAGACATCACGCCTCCAACCTTGCTTTCGTTAGCCAAACGTGACGAGGAGATCTTTCTGCCCGACTGCACCGAACCACTGCGGTTGAGTCGCCACGCGTTTGCACTCAGACTGCTCCAATACGTGCGCGATGAAGCGCATCGTTTCGCGCAGCATTACCACCACATGTTACGCAAGAAATCGACCCTCTCGAACCAGTAGTCTCTAGCCGCACAAGAGAACCTGGAAGAGCAATAGAGGCTCAACCCTTCTTTTCTTTCTTCCTTCCTTCTTCATTCATCACTCCTTGCTCGATATTCGAAATTCGGTTCTTAAAATCGGCTTGGCCCATGGGCCTTTAGGGCGACACGGCAACTGGGAGAAGCGATGGGTGATCTGAATCGGCGACTATCGAAAGACGAAGCGAACGCATACGCCGAGTTGTATGACGTTTGCGCAAAGCGGCTGTTCGCATACGTTGTCGCGCTGCTCGGATCGCAGCAGCAAGCGGCAGACGTCGTCCAAGAGCCGTTCTTGCGACTGGCACGCAGCAATTCAAGTCGATTGCCGATCCCGTGGCTTACACGTTCATTGTCGCCAGAAACTCATTGTCGCCAGAAACACGGTCGCCAGAAACGAGACGAACCGCTGGTTGACGCGCCGTGTGTGCGAGCGCGAGCATCGTGCCATCGGACGACATCAGCGCACACAGAAGCGCAGAGGTCAAATATGGTGCGAGTTCGCGGACCCGGATTCAGGTTACTTCTTGCGGTGTCGGATCTTGGCGCGCATCCGGCGTTTCTTACGTCCGATCTTGCGCCGCCCTTTACCAGTTCTCTTCGTACCCACTCCGGGTCTCCACATCTAATATCGTATTTACACTGACGTAGTGGTTTACGCTTACTCACCACATGATTTGCACAAGAGGCAAGTCGGCAGTTTAACACGACCGACGGCTCAGCGGCAAGGGCGCGGCGAGCATCTTTCGCGAACCACACCGTACCGAGGAGTCGCGACGCCATGCGGATAAGGGAGTGACGAAATGACGGGCCCGAGAAATGGCCTAGAGATTCCAGTCGTAGTCACGCTTCAAAGCGTGCTCGATCAGCGTCAGCAGCACATTCGGGTCATATGGCTTGCGAACAAAGAACTCGCAGCCCGCCGCACGCGATGACCGGACGACGTCCGAGCGGTCCGATCCACTGACGATAATAATCGGAATGTCACAGGTGTCGGGCGAGTCGACCAACTCCTCACAGACGGTAAAACCGTCCAGGTCGGGCAAACGCAGATCCAGCAGCACGAGGTCCGGACGGTGCTCGCGTGCTTTATTTAGCCCGGTACGCCCCTCAAAAGCCAACACGGTCAAGAAGCCCTGTTTCTGCAGCCGGTGCGACAACGCCTCGACCTGGGGCTGGTCGTCATCCACGATCAGAATCGATTGGCGTCGATCGGTCCCCGATTGCGCTGGTTGAAGCTGTGCAAAAGCGTCTTGAATCATTGCAAGACCTACGGTTCGACCCAGGGAGAAAAACGAGGGCAAAAAAGACGATCAAGCCCATGTGGGCCTACCGCCGAGCATACGCAAAACCCTAGGTCGACTGTGCCAGCATGTCAAACAAAAACTTCCACCATTCGCTATTTTCACCAACTTTCCATCACAACAGCAGCGATAGACAGGCGAAGGTAACGAAAAAACGACTGAGCCGCAGGGCCGATCAGCCCCACTTGGGCCCGTAGGATTTCTCTGTTTCTTTCCATCCGTAAGCTAAACTTTTCGCGTATTGCCCCCCGGCTTGCCAAACCTCAGACCCCCTCTCCGGAAGGACCCCCGATCGATGGCCACGCAGGCAGCCACGCGTAATGTGTTGCAACAGTTTGTCGAGCGAGCAAGTTCCCTTTATTCGCTTCCCGCTGTCGCCATGGAGGTTCTTAAACTGACGGAGCAGGCGAACGTCGACACCACGGCGTTGCGTCAGTGTGTCGAGCGAGACCCGGCGTTGACCGCAAAACTGTTGCGCGTCGTCAACAGTTCGATGTTCGGTCTGAGCCGCGAGGTGTCGGACCTGAAGCAGTCGCTGGCGTTGCTGGGGGTCAAACCACTCAAACTGCTGGTGCTGGGATTCAGCTTGCCGAAGGAGTTATACAGTGGTATCGAGGCCGAGGCACTACAGCGGTTTTGGCGTTTCACATTGCTCAAGGCCGTTGCGGCACGCGAGTTATCAAAGGCCTTTTGGAACAACGCGGGCGATGAGGCATTCATCGCCGGGTTGCTGCAAGAGATTGGGATCCTTGTACTGGTGAATGAACTGGGCGATTCGTACGCAAACTTCCTGAGCAGCGTCCATGAACAGGGCGAGGACCTGCTTACGCTGGAAACGGCCACTCTTGGATTCGACCATGCGATCCTCAGCGCCCGGCTGCTCGACCATTGGCAGCTGCCGTCTCGAATCGTGCAGGCCATCGCGGTCCCGCACGACGCCGATCACATCGAGCATCTTGATGCCGAGGACGCGGCACTGCCGCAGACACTGCACCTGGCCACTCTGCTCGCCTCGATCATCGTCAACGATCGTCGCGACATGATGCCCGAATTGTTGGACGCCGCCCAACGATATCGAGGTATTACCGTCGAGCAGATTGACGCGTTGCTCGATCAGTTGCAGGAACAAGTCGAGTTGATGGCGGACATGTTCTCAGTGCGTGTGGAGCAGCCGGAATCGTACCGTGACATCATGTCTCGAGCTCACCGGCAAATGTCCGAGGCCGCACTTGAAGCGCTGCCCGACATGGTCGGCAACACGCACGACCGTCCGGTCCGTCCCGAACGCGAGGCGTTGCACGACGCACTCGATCAATACGCTCAGAATTTCCTCGACTTGACCGACGCCGTTTCGGCAGCCGGCAGACCGCTCCCCTCCAAGCCACAGGAGAGTTCGCCAGGCGAATCCACCGCACCCGCTCCAGCGTCGCCCCACCACGACACGAACTCAGCAACCGATTCGGACCCCGGCCTGCACGGTCGGCTCAGAGCGGCCATCACGCTATGCGGTGCACGGCGTCAGGAACTGAGTCTTTTGTTGTTGGACGTTGACAATCATGAAAACCTGCTGTTGATGAACGGTCCCGACAAAATGCTGCACGTTCCCCGCAACATCGGCCGCGCGATCGAAGCATTGGCAGATATTCCGTGCGAGTCGATGGTCGTGGGAGATGCGCGCGTTGCCGTGATATTGCCCAATTGCGAGCGGCAACAGGCGGTCAACTTGGCGCGTTCTCTGCGCGACGCGGTGCCGGTTTGGGTGCGTAACGATAGCGAATTGGACGCCGTGTTTTCGTTCAGCACCGGCATCGCCTCGCTTGCCACGCCAAATCGCTCGGCCCGCCCCGACGACCTCCTCGATGCCGCCGACCGGTGCTTGTTTGCTGCCAAACGATCAGGTGGCAGCGGTCTCAAGAGTATCGACGTTCTCTAGTCGGCCCCACTTCGCCTCGAAGGGCCAACACCACCTTGAATCTCAGTGGTATCGATTACAATATGCGTTGCCGCTCGCGGCGACGCCCGTTGCATGCCGCCAAGTCTTCAAGAACTGTTACCAACACAAGCTCATTCAAATGGACCTCAATACCTTATTCAGTTGTCATGACGACGCGTTGCTTGACATTCAAACGAAAGCGCCCGGCCCCGCAGGAGAGCTGCCCTT
>JAJRVM010000265.1 GCA_024277285.1 Planctomycetota bacterium | reverse complement strand
CCTTCTCTCCGCTTTTGTACGATATAGGATACGAGTACGACGCCGTTGAGAACCGCGACACCGAACAAAGCGATGAATCCGACACCTCCCGATATAGAAAAGGGGTATCCACGAAGGTACAATGCGAGAATGCCACCGGTAACGGCCAGCGGCACATTCAAGTAGATCAAAGCCCCAAGTTTGACGGAGGCGAAGGTGCTATAGAGCAACACAAAAATAAGTACCAGAGCCAGGGGAACAAGTATGGCCAAACGCTTTGACGCCGCCTGAAGGTTTTCGAATTGTCCACCCCATTCCATGTACCAGCCGGAGGGGAGTTTGAATTCACTATCAAGAAGTTGTTGTGCTTCGGCGACGAAAGAGGCGAGATCACGACCGCGGACGTTGGCTTCCACGGTGATCCGACGACTGATGTTCTCGCGGCTGATCTGTGCCGGACCTTCCTCTATTTCGATGGACGCGAGTTGCGAAAGGGGGATAAGCCGGGGAGGACCGTTTGCTGTGGGCGGACCTGCAATTTTCAAATCACCAATCCGGTTCAGTCCCTCGCGAAGTGAATCGCCAAAACGCACCTGAAGCGCAAATCGTTTCTGGCCCTCGAGCACCGTGCCCACCTGTTTGCCTCCAATGGATTCTATGACTTCGAGCACGTTCTCCGCGTTAATCCCATACCGGGCGATGGCATCGCGGTCGACCCGTATGCGCATCGTCGGCAGTCCGATCACTTGCTCCGCTTTGACGTCGGCCGCACCCTCCACGCGGTTGATGAGCCGTACGACCTCATCTGCCTTTTGCTTCATGAGATCGAGGTCATCTCCATAGATTTTGATACCAATGTCGCTACGGACACCGGAAATGAGCTCTGCGACGCGCAGTTCGATGGGCTGCGAGTAACTGAAGATCGCTCCGGGCACTTTGTCCTTCAGCGTCTCGTCGATAGCCTCAATCAACTCTTCTTTGGTGCCGAACCGCCACGTATCTTTCGGTTTGAGAATCAAATACGTGTCGCTTATTTCCACGCCCATTGGATCCGTAGCGATTTCGGCTCGGCCCGTACGAGATACGGCCGTCTCGATTTCTGGAAACTCTTCCATAAGAACGCGTTCCGCGTGAAGGCTGATCATGTTGGATTCTTCCAGCGAGACGCTGGGCAGTCGCCAGATTTGAAGAGCGATGGCTCCCTCATCAAGACGTGGTATGAACTCGGCACCGAGAAATGGAACCAGGCTGAGGCTGGCGATAAATAACCCGATGGCCGTGGAAAAGACACGCCGGGGCTTGTCCACGATTTTTTCCATAATGGGGTAGTACACACGCTTGGCGATTCGAAACAGGAACGGTTCTTTCTCTTTCACGTTCTTGAGCAGAAGCGAGGCCAACACCGGCATGAGCGTGAGGGCACAGACTAATGAACCACACAACGCAAAGACTACCGTCAGGGCCATAGGACGGAACATTTTGCCTTCAATACCACGAAGTGCGAGGATCGGAAGGTACACGATGATGATAATGCCCACGGCGAAAGCAACTGGTCGCGCTACCTCGTGGCAGGCGGCACGAACTTTTTCCAGATGGGGTCGTTTGTCATCTTTGCGATCGTGCAGGAAGCGCACGATGTTTTCAATCATCACCACGGAGCCATCGACAATCAGACCAAAGTCGATCGCCCCAAGGCTCATCAGATTCCCGCTCAGGTCCGCCAATCGCATGGCCGTGAAAGCGACAAGCATCGACAACGGGATTGCGGAAGCGACAATCAACCCGCCGCGTAGATTACCCAGCAGAAGAAGCAGGACGATGATGACCAGGATACCGCCTTCGATCAGGTTCTTGGACACGGTTGTAATCGTCTTGTTCACCAACTCGGTTCGATCGTAAAAGGTGTCGATCGTCACGCCATCGGGGAGGAACTTACTGATCTGTTCAATCTTTTCGTGAACGGATTGGGATACCACTCGGGCGTTCCCGCCCATCAGCATCATCACAATGCCCACTACGGCTTCCCCGCGACCGTCCCGTGTCACAGCCCCCTGTCGGATCATCGGGGCAAACTCGACGGTCCCGATATCCTTCACGTAAATCGGAGTTCCCGCCTTGTCATCGTGCTTCACGATCACATTCCCCAGGTCCCTCTTCGTCTCGATCAGTCCCTCGCCGCGAATCAGGTATTGCTCTCCCTGGTGGGCGATATACCCTCCGCCGACATTTCGATTATTGGCTTCCAATGCTCGAAGCACATCGCCGACAGGAATATCGAATGCGGCCATCCGATTCGGATCGAGTGTGACCTGGTATGTTTTCAACTCTCCGCCAAACGCATTGATCTCCACGACACCGGGAACGCTTCGTAATTGATAGTTCACATACCAGTCGAGAATGGTTCGAAGCTCCATCGGCGTGTGGTTCTCGCTGCGTACTTCGAATTGGTAGATTTCCCCCAGTCCGGTCGAGATCGGCCCCATCTCCGGTTCACCATAGCCCTCAGGAATCTGCCCGCGGGCGTCCACAAGGCGTTCGCCAACAAGCTGGCGAGCCCAATATATGTCGGTGCCTTCCAGGAACACTACCGTGACGACCGAGAGGCCGAACTTTGACACGGAACGAACCTCTTCGATGGCGGGAAGCCCGCTCATCGACGTTTCTACCGGGAACGTGATGAAGCGTTCCACCTCTTCCGGCGGTAACCCGGGTGAATTGGTTAATACCTGGACTTGAACATTCGTAACATCAGGGACCGCATCAATGGGAAGCTCTGTTAATGAGTTCAATCCCGCTCCGATGACCAACGCCCACAGGGTGATGACCAAAAAACGATTGTTCAAAGAAAAATCAACGATTCTTGACATGATCGCTCCGTCAGTGCGAGTGGCCGCCACCCATCTCTTCTTTGCCAACTTCCGATTTGAGTACAAACGTGTCACCGACGGCCACTTGATCGCCAACCCCAATTTCGCCTGTTACCTCGGCAAACTCACGAGACCTACCCAGAACCTGCACTGGAATAAGTTTGTATTCTCCCGGTCCGGTAGATTGAAACACGGCGAATCCGCCCGCGGTACGTTGCAGCGCGGCCGCGGGTACCAGCGTTCCATTCTGCCCGGTGAGATCTGATTTCTGGCCGATGTGGATGACGACAGTGCCGAACATGCCGGGGCGAAGCCAGCCATCAGGATTTGGTAGAACCACGCGAACTTGGACGGTCCGCGTATCGGGGTCAAGCTGGCTGGCCACATAGTCAACCGTCCCCTCGAATAGCTTACCGGGAAAAGCATCAAGCCAAACCGTTGTCTTCTGTCCTGGTTTGAGAAAGCGAATGTCGCGTTCATACGCACGCCCCATAACCCAGACATCAGAGGAGTCAACGATTGTGTATAGCCGCGTATCTGTATTGACGAGTTCGCCGCGCGTCAGGTGACGTTCGACGATCACTCCGGATATCGGGCTGGCTAAAGCGGCCCGGGCGATGTCGGCATCTACTTCATCACCGTGCCGGGCAATCTCCATGGTTTGGTCATTTGAAAGCCCCAGTATGTGCAAGGCGCGTTCCGCGTTGCGCATTTCCGTTTCGGCGACTTTGTAGTCTTTCTCCGCACGTAGAAATCGCAGTTCCAGATCAAACGAAATCTCCTCGCGCGTGGACAGATAGTCGGCTCGTGAAACCTCATAGTTGCCTTGAGCCTCCAGATATTCCGCTTCGCTGGCGATCTTACTCGCCAGAAGTTTCTTGTTCCGCTGATAGTTGCGGAAGTTCACCCGCATCCTTGTATAGGACGTTAGGAGTTTGTTCTTGTTATCGCCGATGGGAAGATCGTGTGCCTTCGCGAGTACATCCTCGGGGTCGGGTTCCGGATCGAGGATGGTCAGTAGTTTTTTCGTGTTCTCATAGACAATCTGAGCACGCCCATAATCGGCCCGGGCCACATCAAACCGGCTAAGGTCTACGAGGTATTCCATCTTGGCATCACCCATCTCGCGGGAATCCAGCACACAGAGCTGATCCCCAACCTCGACATGATCCCCGAGTGTCTTTTCGACGGATGAGACGATGCCTCTGACGCGCGGAGATATGTGTACGAGCCGGTCGGCGTTCCAGGCGACTTCGCCGGGAAGCTCCACCATAGTAGTCAGTGTGCCGCGTTTTACTTCCACATGCGTGAGCTTTAAACCCGAGAGCTGTGCCGCGTTGAGATGCACCACACCCTCTTCATGCCCTTCGTGGTCCTTATGCTCGCCGTCGTGGTCATCATGATCGTCGTGCCCGGAATCCTTGTCGCCATGACTGTCATGGTCGTCATGTTGTGCCATGACATATCCGTTCTGCGAAAAACGCGACCAGGCGTTTCCCACTCCAAGAACGGCGAATACTGCGATTATGGCCACTATTGTCTTCTTGTTCATCAGAGCATCCTTCATGGTCGGCTTGTGCCGTTACAGGAGTAACGCAGAAACTGCGCTACGTAGCAGGTCCGTTACGAACATTTCCAGCGCCACCGGGTCAGTGTGTGCGCAGCCAGTTAAGAACATCAAACTGGTGACAAGTAAAACGGCAGGAAGCGTCGCTACTTGTTTTTTCTTACCTGTCATGATCCTTGTTCCTCGTCATGCCTGGGGGCCGGCCCCGTGGGATTCGCTACTTCTTCCAAAAACCTTTCAAACGGCAGCCCGATGGTTCGCTCGAGCTCGGGAATCATAGTGGCTGCGGATTGCGATGCCTCTACATAACCGCGACGTGTGGCGAGAAAGAAACGCTGCGCCTCAAGCACGGAAAGAAACGACGCGCGGCCTGCACGATAGGCCTCGCGGGACAGATCGAGATTGACCTGCGCCAATGGGATCGATTGCTCGCGGTACATTCGCATTAAGCGCCATGCCGTTGTGGCACGATCGACGGCGCTGCGTACTTCCTGAGTAACCGCACGATCCAGCGCGTCCAGCGTTCTGGTTGCTTGGTGAAGGGCGTATTGAGCCTTCGCGATCTGCGCCTGGTTCTGGTCAAAAAGAGGAAGTTCGATGCCGAGACTAGGCCCAATAATGACATCCTGACCTTTCTCGCCTCGCCGCTCGGACCGGGGTTGGATGTCCGGTGCGGTCAAACCGCCGTTGGCAATGGATGCCCGGCCAGTGTCAGCCAGAACATCCCGACCTCCCTGACTTGTACGTTCCGATCGCTCCATGGCTATGCCGAGTTCGATGACCGGCCAGACAAGGTGGTATTCGTACTCCAACTGAGCTCGCGCAGCGTCCACCGCCTGCTGTGCCGTTTGGATGTCCAGACGCCATGCCCTGGCCAGCTTGACGAGCGAATCGGAATCCGGCGTCTTAGGAGATTCGGTTGGCAAGGGATCTGTCAGCGCTAAGGCATTCGCGTCACTGGTAAAGCCCAAGATGGTGGCCAACTCCCGACGTGCGTCGGCTGCCAACAGTCGAACTCGTTCGACCTCGATCTCCGCATCCAACGCAATGCTTCGAGACAGGTTGACGTCCAGTTCATTGGCCGCACCGGCTTTTTGTCGCATCAACGCGAGTTCAAGGAGATTCCTCGCAATATCGAGATTCTCCTGAGCGATCCGAGACCGTTCGTCCGCACCGACAGCCAAATAATAGGCTGCCTTACTGTCCGCTGCGATGCCTGCCGCCGTTCGTGCAAGGTCAAGTATCGCCACGTCGAGAGACCGCTCGGCTGCTTGTTCTCGGATGGGAATCTGCCATAGTTCCGCGATGTTTTGTGCGACGCTGGCCTCGATATTGGCCAGACCGCCACCGTCGGGAAACCTCGCCGAAATGCCAACGAAAGGATTGGAGAACAACCCCGCCTGTACGGCGTCTGCATGCGCCATTCCGACATCCATGAAAGCTGCCTGAAGCGAGGGGTTATTCAACAACGCAATCTGAGCCGCCTCATCAGCGGTGATTCCATCCTGCACCAATCCTTCTACAAGACCATCCACCAGCTTATCATCTTCGGGATGATAGATCCGTCCCTGCCCGGTGGCTTCGATGACTCGTTTTCCAACACGGTCATAATCGTGCCGCGGGTCGACAGTGGCACAGCCGCTGACCGCCGCCAGTGCGGCGATGGGCCAGATGAACTTTCCAGTTCTTTCAAGCATGGGGACTAGCTCTCCATTGGTTTCAACACAAGGGGCGCAATCTCACATAGGACGCATGCCGGGATTGCGGAACGACGCGCGCGAACGCAAACCACGACAACGCACGGTGAAGCAAAGACGAGGAATCAGATCAGGAGGGGAACATCACATAAGGGAAGAGGGCGATTCTTCCCTACCGGCCAGCGGTGTGTGTTGGTGCGCTCGACCGAAATCGAAGGTGGTACGGCCACGATTCCGACAATTGCGACGGAAGCCGCTAGCCTCGACACGACCACGTCCCCGCCCTGGTGCTCGGGACGAAGAACGAAGAAGCTGCATGGGTCGTCAGAGCACTTGCTTTCGTGACCACAGCCCGAGTGATTGCAGTCGCAGGGAGACGGGCAACAGGCCAACTCCATCCTGCATTCGCAGGAATGCACAATGACGCCGCCAACGCACAACGCCGGAACGGCGAGAAGCGAGCCTATGACAACCGTGATTGTGAATCTTCGACCCATCGCTACGGCAACCTAGCTTGTTCATCGGCTCCGGTCAATCCGTACGTGTCACTCCCCGGTAACACTTTAGGCGGTCGGAGTAGATGCGATTGCCTGTGAGTCGAAGCGCAGGCCGAGCGCAGAGTGTCCGGCACTCTGTTCCAGACAATCCTGCCCAGCCGCTCGGTCCCTTCGGCTGGCTGTAGTCGTACGAATCGCCCACGCCTTACGAGGCGCAAACGAGCTCCTCGCAAACAACAGCTTTGATCTTCCCAGCGTGTCCAGCTTGTCCGAACGCCACCATACGGGCGACACATACCTGCTTCATCGCCTCACGGGCCACGCCCATGTATTTCCGTGGGTCGAATTCACTCTTGTTGGTGGCGAACACCTTACGGATGGCACCGGTGATGGCTAAACGGTTATCGGTATCTACGTTGATCTTCCGAACGCCGTTTTTGATGCCGCGTTGGATCTCTTCGACGGGGACGCCGAAAGTTTGTTTCATCTCGCCACCGTATTGGCGAATGATCTCTAAAAGCTCCTGAGGCACGCTGGAGGAGCCATGCATGACCAGGTGGGTGTTGGGCAGTCGTGAGTGGATCTCTTCGATGACACCCATCACCAACACATCTCCGGTCGGTTGCTCCGTAAACTTATACGCTCCATGGCTGGTGCCGATGGCCACCGCAAGGGCATCAACCTTGGTACGAGCAACGAACTCCTCTGCTTGGGCCGGATCAGTCAGGTGCTTTCTTGCCTCGGCCTCCGTCAGGCCGGCCCCGTGCCCGTCTTCGATTCCGCCCAGACAACCTAATTCACCCTCCACGGTCACGCCTCTCGGATGCGCGGCATCCACTACTTTTTTGGTGACTTCGACGTTGTATTCAAAGCTGGAGGGCGTCTTGCCGTCCGCATCGAGTGAACCATCCATCATGACCGACGTGAAACCCTGATCCATCGCGCTGACGCACGTGTCGGGTGAGTTCCCATGGTCGAGGTGCATGGCGACAGGAATGTGTGGGTGAAGCTCCACCGCAGCAAGGATCATGTGCCGCAAGTACACGTCGTTGGTATACGCACGCGCGCCGCGGGAGGCCTGGATGATCGCCGGCGACTCCGTTTCCTCGGCGGCGGTCATCACCGCTTGGATTTGTTCCATATTGTTCACATTGAACGCGGCCAAGCCGTAATCGTTCTCTGCCGCATGGTCCAACAGGATACGCATCGGTACGAGTGGCATTTCATGTTCTCCTCAAAGAATGGGTGATGGAACCTTTCATGGCAGCTCAACACGGAGCATTTGTCTCATCTGCGCGACGATTGACCGGCGCAAAAGAGCCGGCCCCGACGCGGATATCGACCTAAACGACGCGGCGGTACAGAACATACCCGAAAAGCACCTTGGTCATGCGCGCGGAGGCGTGGACGTACACCTCTCACGCCGATTGCGATGCCAGACCGACCACGGTCTACTCATGGGTGATGCGGTCTCGTTGTGCGGCGAGCAAGCGGGGTCCATCCAGCAAGCTGACGTAGGGCAGTACGTTCTCCACGCACTCCAGAACATAATTCGTCAACTGTTCCTTGATGGTGGCGTGCAGCGTCTCTTTCGACCAGGGCTTGGTGATGTAGTGGTCGAGATTCGCCCGGTTAACGGCTTTCACAGTGTCTTCCAGCCCGGCTTGGCCGGTGACGAGAACCTTGCGCGTGGCACGGGTGCGGGCATCGTCGTGCAACGTCACCAGGAAATCGACTCCAGACTGACCGGGAAGCATGTGATCGCACAGCACCAGCGCAAGATGGTCTCCGGCCGCGAGACACTGAGAAACTGCGTCTTTCGCATCAGCCGCATCCTCCGCCTCATCAATTCGACAAATCTGTGCGAAAGGTGCAATGTCACGCACAATGGCGTTACGAACTTCCACTTCGTCCTCGACGCATAATATCACCATGTCATTCATCAGTTTGTCTCTCACTCGGGCTGCGCGGGTAGTGAACGGGTAGGACCACTGTGAAGCAGGTCTCGCCCGGCTGGGATTCTACGGAAATCTCTCCCCCATGACGCGTGACGATTCGCTGGCAGATGGAAAGCCCCATGCCCAACCCGAATTCCACGCGCCCTCCCTTAGTGGTAAAATGCAGATCAAAGACCTTAGCGATCGCCTCGGGTGCGATGCCCTTACCGTTATCGATGACTCGAACGCGAATATGATCGTCGTCAGGTTGGTCGGTTACCAGATGCAATGTGCCGGTATCACCCATCGCTTGCTTGGCGTTGGATATCAGGTTCGTCCACACCTGATTGATCTCGCCGACATGACACTCAATCCGTGGAAGCTCGCCGTAGGATAGTTTGACATCGATACCGTGCAGCGTGTGTTCGAGTATACGTAACGTGTCCCCCAGACCTTCATGCACGTCGACGTTGCAGACAAGTTCTTGATCGCTCCGGGAATAGGATTTCATACTTCGGACAATGCCCGAGATGCGATCGGAACACGTACTCAGGTTACGCAGCGCGGTTCCCAGGGCATGGTATCGCTCTACGGTGACGAGTCGCGCTTCGCGGGCGGCATCCGACAGGCCTCCGAACTGCTTGCGGTAGGCGTCGGCCGTCGTGATACCTACCTTTACGAGCCGACGAGTCAACGCGCTATCGCCGACGACGGATGCCAGTTCCGCTCCGATGTTTCGAAGATCACGAGTCGACACCGGCTCCGTCGTCATTGCCGATTCGACGGTCTGGGCAATCAATGCCCCATCGGGTAGCGGCGTCACCAGCGAAACCACGTCCTCGGCGATGAAGTCGACCGCTCGTCGCATGGCCGCGGTCGGGTTGTTCAACTCGTGGGCAACGCCGGCGGATAGCTGGCCCAGTGTGGCCATCTTCTCCGCCTCAACCATGCGCGCCTGTGCCTCTTGTAATTGCTCCAAAGCCGTCGACAATTGATCACGCTCTTCCCGTAGTTCGAGGTTTAGATTTTCGACCTCCACCTTGAGCTGTGCGGTGTGTTTGCTACGTGTGCCCAGCGAACGAATCAGCGTCGTCACAAAATACCCGCTGAGCCAGGGGTTGGTTTGAAGCGCGGCGTCGAGCTGCTCGAAGGTCAACGGCAGTAGGGTGACATCGGTGAACGCACGGCATGTGAAAAAGGCACGCTGGCGCTGCGCGAGCGAGAGCAAGCCGATGATCTTTCCGGCGGAGTGCTTGTGGAGAATAATCTCGCGGTCTCCGGTTTTGCGAAACAACTGAACTTGACCGGACAATAGGATGAAAATCTTTTCGAGCGGCTCGTCCTGTTGGAGCAGTACGGTGCCGGCCGCGTACTGACAGTACCGGGGATGATGCAGCGCCTCCTCGATGGCAGCTCCCATCGCCTGTTCCACTTCTTCGTCGCTCATATCCAAGTTGGCCAGAAAGCTACGCTTGAGTGTCGTAAGCTGGACATCAAGCACACGTTGCCGTTGCCTGGCGGCCACATGGGCACGCGGAAATTGCTTCGTGTCTAACACATGAGAAAAGCGTGCCATGTCATCCGGGGCATGGTGGACGAAGAAACTTGTCAGCAACGTGCGGATACAGTCGCATAATTCATCGTGTTCCCAAGGTTTGGGCAACGTGCGATGCAACGCGCCATGATTGAGCCCTCGCATGAGATCCTCCCCCGACGGTTGCGACACGATCAACACTTTGCGAGCG
The DNA here is from genome assembly GCA_024277285.1 of Planctomycetota bacterium. Next base: position 10,119 of record JAJRVM010000265.1, on the reverse strand, counting down.
GCCCGGGTATCGGCGGCTTCGTGTATGGCAAGAAGCAACTCCACGCCGCGCCTACCCGGTAAGTCCTGATCGACCATCACCACAGCCACGCGTATGTCGGGGGCACGATACGTTCTGATTGTTGAGAGCGCTCGATCGGCATCACAATAGCCTTCGAGGCGAATCGCTGACTGACAAACTGCTTTCGCATCACGCAGTAAAGCAGCCAGCGTATCCGGATCATCCGCGACACAGAGCATCACATATTGAGAAGTGGCGTTGTCTGCGGCATCCGTCACTGCAAGACTCCGACAAGCGTCCAGAACCACTGACCGGCGATGAGAAACAGGGTCAAACCGATCGCACCCACCAACACACCGACTATAGCCAGGTCTTTGGTACGAACTTCACCGGTGCTAATGGCAACGGCGTTGGGGGGCGTGCTGATCGGTAGCGCCATTGCAAGCGACGATCCAATGGCCACAAACACCGCTGCCGTGAGTGGGCTGATACCGACGCCGCCCGACACGGCCAGGGTCATGGCCAGAGGCACTACGAGGTTCGCCGTCGCGCTATTGGAGATCACGGTACTCAAGAGCAACGCCGTCAGTGCGAGCATGGCTACAATCATGGTCGAGGACATGGCGTTCCACTCGATGAGCCCGAGCAGCCAAGCATCGAGCCCGCATTTACCGACACCGACGCCCAACGCAATCCCGCCGGCCACCAGCCACAATACGTGCCATTGGATTGACTGCAAGTCCTTTGGTGAAAAGACACGCGTCGAGAGCAACACCACTACCGGCACAAAGCCCACGATGCTGGAGCTCATCCCATGCAGTTTTGAAGTCAGCCAGAGGACGATCGTGACGGCGAACACCACATAAAAGATTTTTGCGGACAGCGACTTGTTGAATGTCGAGTCGATACTGAGTTCAATCTTCTTCCCGCTGAAGCGGTAGAGCTTGCCAATAACCACCCAGACGACCGCAAGGATGATGACCACGAACGGAATGGTCATCTGCATCCATTGAAGGAAGTCAATGTTGATACCACTCCGGCTCAGTGCGCCAATAGCAATCGCGTTCGGCGGTGTCCCGATTGGTGTCCCGAGACCACCCACGTTGGCCGCTATGGGAATGCACAATGCCAGTCCGGTCCGCATTCGATCTTTCTCGGGAAGTTGGCTCATCACCGGTAAAACGACCGCCATCATGGTGGCGGTGGTGGCCGTGTTACTCATGAACATGGAGAAGACGGCCGTGATGGTGATCAAGCCCAGCAGGATCATCGTGGCTGACGTGCCGAACGGACGCAGCAACACCCGCGCCAGGTTGCGATCGAGATCAAACTTAGCCGCCCCGTGAGCGAGAAAGAAACCGCCCAGAAAGAGCATCAAAACCGGATCGGAGAGGGTGCCAAAGAAGATGCGGTAGGACGGCGGATCAAATCCTTCCGGAGCGGCAAGCAGCGCTTTGTCGCTCACAATCAAAATCTGGGCGAGGATGATGATGACGGCGGTGGCGTGAAGCGGTACAGCTTCGGTGACCCAGAGTATCACGGCCGCCAGAAAAATACTCAGGACGCGATGTCCTTCGATGGAAAGGCCGGGGAAGTGAACGACCCACGGTAGGGCGAACAGCAGCACGGCTGCCGCCAGTCCGATGTATCTGCCTCGTGTCATGGCATGTGTCGCCGCCTTTGGGGATGAATCAAGGCCTGGCGCTGCCGGGCCGAGCCCACTAGCGCTAGCCCCGGGGCGACGAGCCGACCGCCGCACCGTATACCTCTTGTTCTCTTGTACGTCCGGTGATGTTCACAATCACCGACATGACGGTCGCTACACACAGGATTCCATGATTGCCATTTCTTGATCCTCCGAGAGCCCATCACCGTCGTTAAACATGCGCTGCGGTTGCCCGGTGCATTCCACAACGCTCTGCCAAAAGTTTCCATTCGGATCTAATCTTTTCGGTACAGATACCGCGGCTTCGATAGGCACATGGGTGAACCGATCGTTCCAATACCCTACAAAGACCGCCGTTTTTCCGGCCATTCCCGCGTGGACCGCCATCTGACCAAGGATGCCCGCAAACAAGGAGTCGCTCGGTGTCGCCGGCGCTGAGCGTATGAGGTAACTGGGGTCGATGTACTTGAGGGTAAACGATACCCCCATGAGCTTGAGGTACTCGCTAATCCGATCGCGCAACAGGATTCCAATATCCTGGAACCGAACGTTGCCCGACGGGTCATTGGCCATCGAAACGGTGGAGTCTTGGTCAAACAGATGCTGACCGGCACCTTCCGCCACAACGATTACCGCATGTCGCCGCGCCTTGAGACGCCGATACAGGTGGGGCAGAAGGCCATTGCTTCCGCCGAGCTCAAACTCCATCTCCGGCACGAGCACGAAATTGGCATCACCGCTGGCCAGTGCCGCATGAGCGGCAATAAAGCCGGCGTGACGCCCCATCAATTTGAGAAGCCCAATTCCGTTCGAGGCCCCCGTGGCTTCCACGTGGGCGCTGCGGATGGCCGAAGCCGCCGCAGAGTAGGCCGTTTCAAAGCCAAATGTTCTCGCGGTGAACGAGATGTCGTTGTCTATGGTCTTGGGGACAGCGACGACACTGGTCTTCAACTGTCTCGATTTGATCTCTTGCGTAAGATTGAGGGCTGCTCGGAAGGTCCCATCACCACCGATACAAAAGAGCACTTGAATATTCAGTCGCTCCAGTGCATCAACCATATCCTTGGCGGATTGCGGTCCCCGTGAGGAAGCAAGAATCGTCCCACCACGCTGATGGATATTCGAGACGGAGTCCAAATCCAGCATAACCGCCGGGTGTTCATACTCCGGGATCAATCCCTCAAAACCGTACTGAAAGCCGTATATCGTTCGCACTCGGTATTGGTAGTAGAGCTGCAGCACGATCGCACGGATAACGGCGTTCAAACCCGGGCACAAACCGCCGCAAGTGACGATACCGCAACGTGTCTTGGTCGGGTCGAAGTAGAGATGCTTCCGCGGGCCGGCCAACTCAAAGCTGAGCGGCGTCCCTGACTCGTTCCGATGATCGGGACCGTTGTCTCCCTGGATGGTCGTTCGGAATAAGGTCCGTTCCTCGTCTGAGACGAAACGACTCGCCCGGTACGGGGAACGGACCCTTGGTGGTCCGAGGCTTTGGATCGTAAAATCGTTTGGGACAGACCCGGACATCAATTCACCTCACACGGCACGGTCCTAATCACGACGCGGATATAGCGCCGACGTCATGGCCCGCGAGCATGGGACCTGGTACCACACGTCACAACTATGGCGACTATGATATCTCCCCCCGAGCCGCATGCGTTAGCTCTTGCGGTGCTGGAACGACGAGCCTCGCACGAATTCTCGAAACCGCGTGGGCTGAAGCCCGCGGCTCAGGTAGTCATAGGACTTATGAAACGCGCTACCAGCCTCTCTGAGGGCGAACGAGACGCGGGCTTCCAGACAAACCGTTGGTTCGTCAGTGTCCTATTTCCTTTCAAGAAGCACCAACGGCTACCTGTGCCAAGGTGCCTTCCATGCATGGTCCGGCAGCGATGACTTCCGACGGCGTTCCATCTTTGAACTGCTCGAAGTTCTTCTGGAACATACCCGCAAGTTTTTGTGCCTGATGGTCATATGCGTTGGAGTCGCTCCACGTCTTACGAGGGCTGAGCACGGCACTGTCAACACCGGGCACCTGCTGCGGCACCTGGAATCCGAAGTAGGGGTCCTGTTCCATCGCAACACTACTGAGCGAGCCGTCCAAAGCCGCATTGAGCAGTCGCCTCGTGATACCGATTTCCATGCGTGAACCAACACCGTAGGGACCGCCGGTCCAACCGGTGTTGACCAGCCAGCAGTCGGCCTGGGATTGACGGAGTTTCTGAGCCAGCAGTTCCGCGTATACGGAGGGGTGGCGCACCATAAATGGCGCTCCGAAGCAAGCACTAAACGTCGCCGTCGGCTCAGTGACACCAGCCTCTGTTCCGGCTACCTTCGCGGTGTATCCGCTGATGAAGTGATACATCGCCTGTTCGGGTGTCAGCTTGGCAATCGGCGGCAGCACGCCAAAGGCATCGGCGGTCAGCATCACGACGTTACGCGGGTGACCGGCCTTCCCCGACGGCACGATATGGGGCAGGTGGGTCAACGGGTATGCTGCGCGGGTGTTTTCGGTGACGGTAGCGTCGTCCAAATCGACGTGACGCAAGGCAGGATCCATCGCCACGTTCTCCAGGATCGTTCCGAAACGGCGGGTGCATTCGTAGATTTCCGGCTCGGATTCCTGGGATAACCTGATCACTTTCGCATAACAGCCACCTTCAAAATTGAAGACGCCTTCGTTCGACCAGCCATGCTCGTCATCTCCGATCAGCAGCCGGTTGGGGTCGGCCGACAGCGTGGTTTTCCCGGTTCCGGAGAGACCGAAAAAGATGGCGACATCATGGGGGTCGTTCTTGCTGACATTGGCTGAGCAGTGCATCGGCATCACGTCGCGCGCCGGGAGGAAGTAGTTCAAGACGCTGAAAATCGATTTCTTGATCTCACCCGCATAGGCACTCCCCCCGATGATGATGAGCTTGCGTGCGAGATTGAGCGCCACGAACGTACCACTACGCGTCTGGTCTCCGTCCGGGTCGGCGTGGAAATTGGGGCAGTGCAACACGGTAAACTCTGGTTTGAAATTCCGAAGCGTTTCTCCATCCCGCGGCTGTCGAATAAACATGTTCCGAGCGAAGAGGCTGTGCCAGGCGAACTCCGTAACAACCCGAACCGGTAGGCGATAGCGCTCGTCTGCCCCGGCATAGCAGTCTTGCACGAACACTTTTTTACCACGCAAATAGGTGCACATACGACGATGTAAGGCGTCGAAGCGATCTTCGGAGAACTTCACGTTGATGTCGCCCCACCAGATGTTGTTCGTATTCGCGGGCTCATCGATGATGTACTTATCTTTGGCCGCCCGACCGGTGTGTTGCCCCATCCGAACCACCAGAGGGCCCAGATGCGAAATCTGCGCCTCTGATTGTCGAATGGCACTCTCGTACAGCGCAGGGGTAGACCGATTCCAGTAGACGCTCCCCAGTTGGGTCAAACCAATATCTTCAAGTCCGTGATCACAAGCAAGCTTCGACATCTCCATGGTTTCGTTCCTTTTTCGGCTACGGGGAGCACCACCTTACTGATCGAGCGATGCGATTCCGTATAGACTTTTACGATGCTTGTTGCGTGTCACCTTTGCGACACTTCGTCACCCTCACATCGGATACAAACAGGCACGATATGAGTGAATGTTCGATCGAAACATGGGTAAATGGAGCAGTGGGATCGCCGACGCTGGGGTGGCATCTCAACATGAGAAACACGAGCTCACTGTGCGTCGTGGTGCTGCCACGGCACGATATGGGAGGCGTTTGATGAGATGATTAGCGGACGTAGCTTGCCGACGCGTTTTCCCGATAAAGCACGTTCCACCATGTGCCGAGATAAGGGCGTGTGTTACCGTCAATTGTCTTTCGGTCCTTCTGTGAATCCATGGCCCAATCCCGCTCGGAGGCGGTTGGCAGGAGGGTAGCGAACGCGATCGGTTTCCTCCCGGCGTATCATCAAGTCGAGAGGGCGATCCAACGGAGGATGGTACGTGAGTTTTGATGCCAAAACAGGCCACTTCATCCTGACGATCAGCGAAGCAATTCTAGCCTTCCGCATCTACAATCATAACACCGAAACGATCGCCTCTCGACTCCGAGAGTGCGGTATTAAGGTTCATGACGTCTGCCCGGCTTGGGTGAGATGTGATATGAGGCCGCAGTCGGTTTGGAATGCATTTCATGACCAGAAACCTGACCCGTCGCAGATGGCGTCCTACTGGACGAGGGAGGCCAAGACATTGTATCCCGATTGGGCTGAGGAAGAGGTTTCAGAAACTGAGCAGATGTCGTTCGTAGACATGGCTTCGATTTGCTAGGAAAAACCTGGCCAAACCCGGAGGATTCGCACCGTGACAGCAACCATTGAAAAAACAGTAACACGAGCCAACACAAGGCTCGTCGGCCGAGACGTCATCCACCGCTGGGAGGGAAATCCGATCATCTCCTTGGAAGATATCCCTTTTAGTTGCAATACGGTATTCAACGCGGCGGCCGTCATGCACCAAGGACAGCACCTTTTGCTCATTCGTGTCGAAGACAAACGTGGACGGTCCATTTTCGCGCTCGCACGAAGTGATGATGGCTACCGTTTCGTGGTCGACCCCGAACCAGTCATGAAGGTTTCGGAGTCAGAGCCGTTTGCAACATACGAGGCGTGTGGTATCGAAGATCCTCGCATAACGCCCATGGACGGTACCTATTACGTCATGTACACGGCCTACAGCCACTATGGTCCACGGCTCGCGTTGGCCAAAACGGATGATTTTCATAACTTCGAGCGAATCGCCTTGATTTCTGAGCCGGTGAACAAAGACCGCGCGTTGTTCCCTAAGAAGATCCGGGGCCGGTATGCGCGTTTTGATCGTCCCAGTGTCGGCTCTTCGGGAAACATCTGGATTTCCTATTCCGAAGACCTGATCAACTGGGGCGGGTCAGAGGTCGTGATGACGACGCGCTCCGATCTCTGGGACTGTTCACGAATTGGGGCTTCGGCACCGCCTATCGAAACCGATAAGGGCTGGCTGGAAATCTACCATGGCGTGAAAGAAGCCGCCGCGGGGCCGATCTACCGCTTGGGGGTGGTGATGCTCGATCTGGAAAACCCCACGATCGTACTGGGCCGGGCGGCCATACCGATCCTCGTACCGCGAGAATACTACGAACGAGTAGGCGACATTGGCAATGTGGTCTTTTCCTGTGGTGCGATCCTCGATGAGCGCACGCGAGAGGTAAAGGTGTACTACGGTGCGGCTGACACTTGCATCTGCGTTGGTACGGCCAAGGTCGATGCGCTAATGGAAAGGTGCTTCGAACAAGCGGAGTGACCGCTGGCGAGACGAGCACCGTGTCGAAAGGCAAAGCCCAATCGCCAAAAGTCTAATCGGCCGTGTGGCTGTCTATGCCGGTGGCGTGGCGCTCATGGACCGGTGCAGTATCACCGGTCAACATCTCAGGATGCACCTTGCGGGTCGTCTGACAGCCAGTGATGACCACTGCGGAAAAGGCCAGTGCGATAGCAAGCATGGCACGCGATATGTTTCTACCTGACATTTGATCATTCCTTCTGGTGTATGCCACCTCGCCCGCATCACAAGCAGGCAAAAGGATCGTGCGGGCAAGCACTCGTCAAGGGCGAGCTCTACGAGGGATGCTAGGGGGGAGAGAGAGGAGAGTCAACGAGAGCCTTGTCGGACATCCGAATAACGGTTAGGCAGAGTGCCCATTCTTCGTCCCCCGCTGTAAATACGGCCAGCTATTAGGGGGCTATTTCCGGCTTGGGCGGGCACCGACGTTATCGGCCAGTCGTATTGGCGGGGATAGGTTGGCGATGCGGGCTTCGACCCATCCATCCGGTTGAGTGTCAGCGATCAAAATAACCAATTCAATCAACGCGTCCCTTCCGACACCCGCGGCGTCGAGCGTTGTGGCGGCTCGACGATCTGCGGCAAGTTCCTTACGCAACGCGTCACCAGAACTGACAGGCCGCGGTTTGAAATGATCCCTCGCCTTGAGATGGGCCATTTCGTGGGCAATGGCTGCCGAAAGAAGCTCGTCGCGAGACAAGCGACGGTACAATGCGCGTGTGACGTAGATATACCCGCCCGGCAGGGATATGGCATCAATCCGATCGGAGTCTAATAACCGACATTGATAGCGGCAACCTCGGTGTGGTTCGGTTCCCACGAGTCGCCGTGCGATGCGTGACATTCGACGCTCGGCACCGGTGTCGTTCTCCACACCACCGTATCGGGCTTCGACCACGGAGGCAGCCTGCATGCCGGCCAACGCCTCGGTGTTACGCATCGGCGTGAGCCTCCACGAACGGGATGCCGAGTAGTGACACCCGCCAGCACACACCAGAATGAACGCAAGACCAATCCGTAACAAGTTCGTGTTCCCCGGCGGCGGATACCGTGAACGCTTCGGAGCCCATGAAAGAGGTACGATATACGGGGAGCTTGGTCAGTCTGGTTCGGTATGGAAGAGCCTCCGATAACTCGTGCAGGCTCTCGTGGTGTAGCCGAGCTACGACAACACAGGAGGATTACCAGCTCGAATGGCTGGCAGGGAGGGTACGGTCAAGAGAAGCCACGGTACATTCAGAACAATATGCGCATTCTCAGTCCACCCACAAAAGCGTCACGGTCGTCTCGTTTGCCACCGGGGTTGGAAATAAACTGGATATCGGTCGTGATGATCCACCAGGGCGTGGCACGGTAGGAGTAATAGAGTTCGTACACGGTTTCGCGATCGGCCCCGGAGTCTACCTCTCTACGATACCGATTCGAAAGTATGCCCTGGGCCATACCAAATGCAACCACATCCTTGTCGCGTCCCGAGACTAAGCCCACGTACTGGGCACCCACGGACCAAAAGGTTTCTATCTTGTTTACGTCGTCGCGTGCCGAACCGTACCGTGCGAAAACGGACAGCCCCTGCTGGTCCTTGGGGTTGCCGTTCTCCTTCCATACAAGCTGATCGCAGCCGAAGTAGAAGCCGGTGTCGCCGGACCGGGACCGAGGTTTGTGACGTCCGTCTGCGTTGTCCAGAAAAACAGTTCGGGCGTAGGGACGATACCACGTTCCAAACCGGTAGTGGCCCGGTAGCAGGCCCTTTTCTGAGTGGAAGAGAGGTGCGAACCCCAATTCCCCAAAGAGTCGCCAACGATCCTCGCCGTGAAAAGCCGTATCAAAACCGGTGCGACGAGACTTCGACTGCGGATCGACAACCGCCGCACGAACATAAAGCAGGTCGTTTGGCCAGATATTGACGTAGGCACCTAGCCCCTTCTTGTGCGGGATGGTAGGGTTACCCACCAACGCAGCATTCATAAACATCCGGTCTTCGCTGCCGGCGACTTTGTTGATGTCGAACAGGTCCTTAATGGTCACCAAGTTCCCCAACCGGAACTCGATTCGATCGTCTTGGAATCGCTGCCGCCACCACCATTTATCCACATAGATAGGCTCTTCGGTTTTGGCATCGGCGATGGTCTTAAACAACCCACCGATCTTCTCCTTGTCGAAATCGCTGACTTCGCCCCCCCAGGTTCCCTTGGCGGCTCGTATGAAGAAGCTTCCATCAGGCACCAGGTCCATCTTGTCAAAGTCCAATTCAATGTTCAGCTCATAGCTTCCTGCAAAATCATTACCGTTAGTGGTCTCCTTGCCGCCGTGCATGTTGACCATGAATTGCTGGTTGTAGAGAGGTTTCACGGTGACGCCGGCTTCTTTCCACTGGCCTCGAAGCCCACCCCAATCACCTGTCAGCTTTCGACGTGTCCATAGATCGGACGATGGTGGTTTCCGAACAGCAGGGGTTGGTGATAGCGCTTCGCGCAGTTCAGGCTTATTCGACACGCTGGCTGCCAACGCCACTTGTGGAGGCGTCTCTTCCGCCCTCGCGAGGAGGCCCGCGGTGACAAACGCGGCCACTAGAGCCGCACCGGGAACCAACCGCCGGGATCTCTGCAACGTACAGGACAAGTAAAGATCTCCGTACAGATCGCCAAAGGGGTTCTACAAGCGGCCCCAGCGCTGTGAACGTATGCCTTGTTTTCCGAGTGATGAACGCAACCGGCCAGCGCCCCAGCGGTGCCAGCCTGGTTTACTTCCAGGAGGAGCGATTGAGCCGGGACTCCTCCTACAAATATCATCGTCCGAAAACGGGTCAATTCATAGACAAAGGTTCTCATTTTTTCCCTTCCTGACCTACGACGATTCGGCTCCAAACTACGTCGATCACATCAAGGTGGGATCCTAAAGCCACAGGCTGGGAGTTTCCGAGACATGGGTAGTTTGCGCGGCTGCTGGAATGGGGGGCACGTAACGGCTGACACGCGGTTGATGGGACGTAGACGGCATCGTGTTCGGCGTGTGACTCTGCCATGATGTACGGAAGGTTGTGGAAAAGTGTGCTACGCACAAGTGGAGAGGTAGACGCCGCGGCTCCAGCAGGGGG
>JAJRVM010000264.1 GCA_024277285.1 Planctomycetota bacterium | reverse complement strand
CGTTCGCGGCTATTTGTTTTCGTTCGCGTTCTGCAGGCTCACGCCTGCAGCTACATGCGGGCGCCGCGTTCGCGGCTATTTGTTTTCGTTCGCGTTCTGCATGCTCACGCCTGCAGCTATATGCGGGCGCCGCGTTCGCGGCTATTTGTTTTATGTGTGGCAATCACGTTGCTAACCGTACCGAACTGGAACTGTGACAACAGGTGGTCGAGCTTGCGGTAGGTTGACGCGAGATTCACATAGTGGCGAAACCGCGATCGGCGTGGTGGACCGGCAACGCGTGGCTGATCGGGATCAATCTCCCAGGGATGGACGTAAAACACGAACGGGCGTCGTTGGCGGAGGTTGATTCGTCGCAGCGCACTCTTCGTCAGCGCGAGCGGATAGAGTCGAAAATACCCTCCCCCTGAAACCGGCACGTTCAGTCTGCCGACACGCAGAACCGCAGGCGGAAACTCCCAAATCGCGCCAGCCGATGTGTTCACTTCGTGGATGCGTGGTTCGGCATCTGGCATCCCGTACCGATCGTGGTGGATCGGAAAAACACTCGAATCGACCCGAAACCCTTCCTCGGCCAAAATGTCGAGCGCCCACACACTACGATGCGTAATCGAAAAACTCGGCGCACGATACACCGTCACGCGCTGACCGGTCGCATCTTCGATGGCATCGCGCGATTCGATCAAGTCGGCTCGGAACTGGTCCGGAGACAGATCGTAGACCAGCCGATGCCAATAGCTGTGCGAGCCCAGTTCGTGCCCCGCAGCGTCAATCTGCCGCACCAGATCGGGGAAGGCGCGTGCCGTCCAGCCCAACACGAAGAATGTGGCTTGGACGTGATGACGATCGAGCAAATCGAGCAGACGCTGGGTATTGCCTACAACACGACTCGCATACGAACCCCATTGATCGCGCGGTACATGCTTCTCGAACGCCGAAACTTGATAATAGTCTTCTACATCAATCGACAGGGCGTTTTGAATGGATTGAGCGATCAAAGAACTCGCAGTCTACCAGGCTTCGTAAGTAACGAATTACCAACGACGAATGTCGAAAGCCTGTCCATCAGACGCGATTGTGCAGGGCTATATTCCAAACCGTATTCGGGCTTCGGATTTCGGCATTGTTTGGTCATTGGGTATTTCGTCATTCGTCATTAGCCTGCCGGCTCAATCACCGAGGCTTGCGAACCCCGAACCGCTTCGTCCACTTCCTTCCGTTTCTTCCGTTGCCGTTGTGGTTGCCGTTGTGATTGCCGTTGTGGTTATGGTTCACCGAAGATGCCTGGGAAGACAAGATCTTAGCTGGCGTGACCATCTCTTCCGGTTCCTGCCCATCGTCCGTTCCGTTGAGCTCAAGCGTATGCCCATTCAAACCCGGCGCGCGGCGCAGTCCAAAAACGACCATCACGATGTCACCGGGAATCCCCAGGATGCGGACCGAAGTGCATAGCAGCATGCGTGCATCGAGCCACGGACCGGCCTCGTCAACGTAAACCATGTCCAACGTCAGCTTCCGTCGCACGCTGTCCAGGTCGCTGTCGGGAGGCAGATTAATCTGCGCAAGCCCAGTGATTCCGGGCAGGACTGATAGCCGGTTGATGTAGCCGGGAATCGATTCCTCCAACACGTCAACAAACTCAGGCCGCTCGGGACGCGGACCGATCAGCGACATTTCGCCCCGCAACACATTGATCAGCTGAGGAAACTCGTCCAGATGCAGTTTTCTGAGCACTTTGCCGAGTCGGGTGATTCGTGGATCATGTTTCTTGGTCCAGACCGCACCGGTGGCCGATTCGGCATCGCACGTCATGGTGCGAATCTTCAGCATGGTGAACGGGTGCCCCCCCTTGCCCATGCGCACTTGCCGGTAGATCCCCGGACCACGCGATGTCAAACGCACGGCCAAAACCAATATCCCGATGACCGGTGCCGCGGGCACCAAGAGCAGAGCGGCAATCACTCGATCGGGAATCGATTTCCACTGCAAATAGGGTTTAGGAGTCACATCGAACGCAAGTTCGACCGGCTGCTTCGGAACATTACTCCGAGGCGTTGGCAGTTCTGCTGTCGGGCAAGCTTCGATCACGGACATGGCGGGGACTCCCTGCGTGTCGTAGCGTGAACCTAGAGGAGTTGAGTCAAAGCGTTCCATATTTACAAACCTGTTAATCGTGTTGCGTGCATCAAGAGAGTGAGCAAATAAACCTGAATAATGATTCTCAATAGATCACGCAAAGAGGAAAACAAACTAGCCAATTCTCGCCGTACCCATGACTCGTCGCTCCAGATCCGAGCGGTGCACACCACCCGTTTGACTCCCATACCCGAGTCACAATCAACGAATCATCTTGCCGGCACGTTCCATTTGTGCACTTGCGTCCGTCCGCATCAGTCAGTGGCTGGTGGAATCAAAAACGGCTGAGCAGCTGCCACAAAGTGCTCAAGAAAACCGCGCCCCGGATCAGCATCCGTTCCCGCATCTTCAAGTTTCGAGAGGGGTACGGCGAGTTGGATCTTGTACAAGTATCGCCGGTCGGTAAATGCGAACCGAGAATCGTCGGGCGCTTGCCAACGATCACCGGGCGACCATGCGTGGTAAACACGTAGCAGGCTGCGGTCAAGATCGGTCGATTCGAGCGTCTGCGCCCAGAACGCATGCCGCGTCTGCCCCACCGTCAGTTCCCAACGCTTCTTTTTTTGCACCGTCGGATAGTCTTGACTCTTATAGCAAATATCAGGCGTATGCGCCGCCGTGGGTCCCGGAGGCCCGAGTAACACGAACATATTGACGGTCGCTCCCGTCTCCGTATTGACGTAGTTTCGCAGAATGTAGCCTGAACACTCGAGGACGCGTTTGACTTCCTCGTCCATCTGTTCCGAGCTATCGAGTTTCCACGGTCCGCATTCGTCCGGGATTTGTTCCAGTTTGGCCCCCGCCAGCTTCATATCGATCGGCACACCCCAACGATGGCTCATCCGGCCGTGAATCACACCGGACCCCACGGTCAGAACAGCAACGATAAGGATGCCAAGTAAGTATTCAGATCGGGTCACGGTTTTCGCTCGGCTCTAGGTACTTCGGTTTCAAAAAACGTCATGATGCTTAGCAAGGTTGTCGATATTCCGATGTCGTTCGAGTGGTAAACCATGGCGGATGGCATTCACACGCCACGGTACTCTCAAATCACCTACTGCACTTGGGCAAACGGACGGTTCGGCCGGCGCATCGTTCTGTCGGCCTTAGTTCTATAGATCGCGAACTCGGTTCGGCCAACGGGCTCGCTTCTCAGCCCCACTTTGGGCCCTCCCACCGCTTTCTTCAGTTCGCCCAGCAGAGCCTGATCCGAAGGGGTCAGTATTTGCTGTTCCAGATTATGGTCCATCGCATGCTGGAACGTCTCGCGTGCCTTTGGCAGGTCGTTAAGTCGCAAGTAGGTGGCGGCCAAGTGAAAGAAGAATCGTGGGTCCGCATCGGGGTTCCAAGTAGCCGCCTCAAGACACGTTTTCGCCTCGGCAAGCCGGTCCGCCTGAAACAGAATAATGCCCTTCGAATCGAGCAATTCCGGCGAAGGTCCCGACAGTTCGATCGCTCGGTCGATGTAATTCAATGCGGCAGCCAGGCGGTCAGGTTGCTCGGCCAAAATGGTTGCCAGATTATTCAACACCACCAGATTATCAGGCATTTCGCCCAAGATACGTTGGTAGAGATCGACCGCGTCGTTCAAGCGTCCCTCGACGACGCGTACACTGGCCACGGCGGACAACAGGTTCAGGTCGTCAGGATGTTTACGAACGGCGCGAGACAGGATCGGATCGACCTGCCGGAAATCTTCGGCCGACGCGGTACCCATGACCATCAGCGAAGCCAATGCCAAGGGCAGCTTGGCGGTCGAATCGTCATTCTCAGCATCCAGGCACAGCTGCACCGCCTCGGAAACTCGTCCTTCCGCCGCCAAGCAGTTGGCCAGCGGGACGTATGCTGTCGGCGTGATGTCAAATGCGCGTCGCAACCATGCTGTGGCCACTTCGTTCAATTCAGCCGCGCGGTAAATGCCGCCTACCGTCAGCGCCAGCTTCACTTCGCCCAGCTTTTCTGTCTCACCCTGTTCCCCCGTCGCCTTATGCACGTTGGCGAGCAAGTTTTGGGCCACGGGCTCCAACATACCGGGGATTTGATGCGTTCGCCCGGTGGCGTGCATCACTTGTGCGTTGAGCCGTGCAACTCCCAAATCGTCAGGGGCACGCTTGACCAATTGGTCGATCCACCGCTGCGCCTCTTTGTACTCCTTTTGACGTAGCAGAAACTGCACCAGCACCCCGAGATGTTCCACGCGTGGCAAGCTGCGCGCGGCCAATGACACGTATTGTTTCCGCGCGGAAACAATACGTGCATCGGCATCCCGTCGCCGACCACTCGACTCGCTCGACTTGTTCTGGATGGCCAACTCGCGTGCTTCCGACCGAAGCAAAGCAGCTTCGGCTTCATGAAGGCGTGCCAGCAGCAGGCGATCGGTGTCCGTTGCGGTATCCGGACTACCAAGCAGTTCTTCGAGCAACCTACGTGCCTTGGCCAAATTCTCTTTTCCGCCGCGGCGCACGGACATCGCGGCGCTGAGCCGTTTGTCCAGCGTCGTGGACTTGTCCTTGTCGCTCGTCGCCGCCAGCAACTGCTGCGATTCGGCCCATTGTGCATCACTGCCACCCGCCGCCAAGATGGCGGCAAGGCATCGGCGCGCGTCGCCCGACTGCGGGTCCACGGCAACCGCTTCGCGCAACAGTGTTTCCGCTTTTGCCGGGTCGTTCGATGCCACATAGAGCGCCCATCGCGTCAGAATTGCACTCTGCTGAGACGCCGACTTGCTGTCCTTCTTCGCCGATGCACGGACCTTCGCCACCGCATCGCCGTAGCACTTCTCGGCGCGTTCACGGTCGTCAAGCTGCTGATAAGCCTGGGCCATGACAAACAGCTTCTCCGCCTCGGGAAGCGTGCTGTCGTCGTGCAGTTGGTCGAGCATTTTTCGGGCGTCAGCCGGTCGATCGTTTCGCAGCAACAACATCAGCAACGCCCGATGGGTCTGGAGGCTATCGGGAGCCAGCTGGATCGCCTTACGCATCGCCACTTCGGCCTCGGTAACCTTGCCGGCGACAGCGAGCATCTGCCCAAGCCAAATGTGGGCAATCGGATCGTCCGGCCGGCGCTCGGCACCACGTTGTGCCGCTTGAATAGCTTGATCGATATGGCCGCGACGAGCCGCCGCGAAAATCTCTATACCGGACAGTTTCTCCGTGACCGGCACGTACTCTTGCAACTGGCCCAGATACGCTTCCACTTCGGCCTGCCGGCCAGCTTCGACCAGCAACATAATAAGACGCTCGTAAACGGACAGGCGTCGTTCTCCCGAACGAATCGCCTCTTGATAAGCATCAATGGCCTCAGAGTATCTTCCGATCCGATGATAGAGCATGGCCGAAAGCAGCACGGCGGGCGGCCAACCAGGTCGGGCGCTAATCAACTCGTTGGCCAACTGTCTGGCCTCCGCAAAACTCGCATCGTTAGCGGTTTTCGCCTGGGCTAACAGCCGCCGAGCGCGCTGATAGCGCCACCGGAGCCCCGCATCGCCCTCAATCTGATGCAGCTTCTCCTCCCACACTTCGACCGCTTTCAAATCCCCTTGTTCGAAAGCCAAATCAGCCAACTGCTGAAGAAGGCTCACATTCTTCGGTTCGGCCACTTGCAGCTGAGTCAATTGCTTCACTGCCTGATCCAGCTTCCCCTCACGCAAATAGATGGCCACTAACGCCATGTTCAACGACCGGCGTTCGGTGGGCGAAACCACCATGCGACCGTCAAGAATCACTTTCTTCGCCGCCTCAAATTCACTCCGTGCAGCAAGCAGCTCACCGCGAACCAAATAACGCGCCGCTCCTTTCGCCTCAAGCCTGACCACTTGGCCATAGGCTCGATCAGCCGATTCAGGATCCTCCACACGTTGGTAGATCAACGCAAGCGACACCCACATCTCGGCCGCATCCGGGTACTGCTCGGCAAGCTGGCTCATGACCTGACGAGCTTGCTCGACCAATTCCGCCCGGCCCGTTTCACTCACACTGCGCAACACCAGGCACTGGACCTCCAAGAGCCCTGCACGCCACGGTCGACTCAGCGGCTCCTTGCGATTCGGCTTCCGTGCTTCGGCCAACGCCGTCGTAAACGGCCCCCAATCGCGATTCTCGCGCGGCAAGACAAGCATCTGCTGCTTAAGACGAACTTCGGCTAATTGAAACCACAATTCCGCCGAGTCCTCGTACTTCAGCGCCTGCTCCAACTGGTAAGCACCCCGAGTTGCTTGTCCACTCTTGCGCCACGCTTCCGCGGCAGCACGATGCAACGCCACAACGTCTGGCCGAAGCGCTGCCGCGTCATCCCACAACCGCGCTGCTTGCTCCCACCGACCAAGTCCCGCATAGCACTGGCCAAGCACATAGACCGCGACGAAATGACGATGCTTCTCGAGCGGCATGCTCGTTTCACCAAGCGTTCGAACGCGTTCCAGATGCGGCAAGGCCTCGCGGTACTTGCCCGCAACCACCAACACGCGCCCTTGCAACAGGTCGACTCGGTCCTGAAAACTCCGTCGCAACTCCGGTTTCAGTCGTCGCGCAAATCGTTTCAATTCCTCTTTGGCAACCGCGATATGGCCGGCAGTCTCGTCCGCCATTCCTGAATCGATCAGCACCTCGGCCAACCGCAGGTTCAGCTCCACATTTCGCCGGCCAACTTTTTCGAGCCCTTGTTCGTAGACCTCGCGGGCCTCATCCAGCCGACCGCCGAGCCGGCACATCCGCCCCAAAGCCAGGAAGGGACGAATGTCTTCGCCAGCCACTGCTACCGCCTTGCGATAGAATGCCTCCGCCTTGGAACGCAACTCGTCCACCTTAGTCTTGTCAGTTACCCCAATTGAACTGGACACCACTCGCTCGGCTGCAGCCAAACAAACCTCCAAGTTTTCCGGGGCCAATTCGAGTGCCTTGTCGAGGTCGTCGATCGCGCCGGCCAGATGGTACTCCGACCGATAGCGATACCTGGCAAGAAAGGCCTGCGCATCGTCTTCGTGTAAAGCAACCATGTCATCCATCGTCTGGTCGGCCAGTGCCTCCCGGGCACCGGCGTCGAGAATCTGCCGAGTCGCTTTCTCGGTCGTGCCACCAGTCGATTCGCCGGGGGCTGTTGTCGCTACCGACTCAATTGTCGCCGAGTCCGCGTCAGGTCCCTTTTGAGCGGCCACGTGCCCTTGGCTGGCAGAGTCCGTGTTGGCGGGGACGACTGCGAAAATGGCAATCCCCAGTTCGCGGCGACAAACGTGTGCCAGCTGCAGCGCAAACATCCGGTCACCTCGATTGAACGGCAAGGCCTCCATAAAGGCGGTGCCAACCGAGTCGTCCTCGTCACGCACGGCGACGCGGTCGCCTTGGCGAAACAGCCCGTACCGCGCGAACGCCAGTGATCGAATGGCTAGTGAGCGCAGCCGCAACGCTTCGCCATCAGTCGCGTTGGACTCAAGCAATCGCTCGGCGTCCGCACGCAAAATGCTGGCCTGCTTGATCGCCGCCGTATACTGATGCAGCTCGACCAGCAGTTCGACCAACCGACCGCGCAACGGGAGTAGCTGTTGCGCCGGCAACTCGGCAGCACCGGCCGCGCCCAAGGTTACAAAATAGTACTCAATGGCCCGCTGTTTCTGTCGCAAACTCACGGCCGACTTGTCGTAGGCCTTGGCAAATCGAATTCGCGCCGCTACGTCGCCCGGCACCAACTGGCGATAACGCTGTAAGTACTCGGCCGCCGAACTCCAGTCACCGTCTTCCTCCAACACGTCGGCGCGCGCAAGCAGCGCGACGACGGTCCGGCTAACTTGGTAGCTGTGCCAAAAATAGACGACGGTACCAAGCACGGCACACGTGACAATCGTCGTCACCAACACCGCCACGTTAATCACTCGCCTGGTTTGCGGCTCGACATTCCCATTTTGAGTTGTTCGAGTTGATGGACGTTCCGGGCGGTCCACGTCAGCAGCCGAATCGGCAGCCTTTGGCGAACCGCTTTCCACGTCGTCGGAGTTCTTCACGTTTGAGTCCGTCACGAATAAATGCCCCACAACGGTTGCTGACAAAGTCTTCGGCTAGGCAGTGATAACGCCATTGTCCTATCCATTCCGATGTGCCTCTTCTTGCCACCCGCGCATGCGCGACAACCGAAACAACGCTTCAGTGCCATCGCGCCCGATGGAGAAGACGACCACTAGCTACCGACGTAGCCATACGTGCCGTAGCGACGCGCGTAAGCCCCTACCGGCACTCCGTTGAGCACGACGCCTTCGGGCCGAGCGCCGGCGCCAACAAGGCGGTCGAATGCACGGCGGACCTGATCAACGCGGCTGTTGTCGCGCATTGCACAAATCAACGAAGCATCAGCCTGGCGTGCCAACACTAATGCCTCACTGACCGCCAAAACAGGTGGACTGTCAATGACAACATAGTCATATTTCTCGCGAAACTCGTCGAACATCGGCCTGAGCGTGCCATTGCCCACCAGACGGTGCGGACTCGTGTGGGCATGCCCAGCCGTCAACACGTGAATGCTGTCACTAAATTCCGTCTTCACCGCTTCGTCGAGCGTACTGTCACCCGACAATACGTCGGCCAAACCGGGCTCGAGCGGCAAATCCAGCAAACCGTGAATATCGGGGGCGCGCATGTCCGCGTCGACCAATAAGGTCCGCTTACCCGAAGCCCGCGCCAAGCTGACCGCCAGCTGCACGGCCACGCTCGTCTTACCCTCACTGCTAACCGCACTGGTTACCAAAATCACTCTCATGTCTTCCAGCGATTCGGCCAACACCAGGCTGGTCCGCAAACTGTCCACACCCTCCTCGAAAACATCCATCTCCCGCGCCGGATCCCGGTGACCAAAACCATACGAACGGCCGTGGCGAGTAGGCAGGCGAGCGATTTCTCCGATCACCGGAAGCTGAGCGTCCTTTTCCAAGCGATCCGCATCACTGACACGTCGAACCAACATTTCCCACGCGACTGCCATGCAAAACGGCAATGCAAACAACGCCAAACTGATCACGCTGATCTTTTTTATCGGCAGGACTTCTACTGGCATGGCGGGTGCCGTCGCCGGCAAGTCGATCTCAACGCGGTTCGGTGCCTTGAATTCGGTTTCTAACAATGCGATCCGATCCGCGATCCGATCGTGAACCTCTTCGGCACGCGCCAATTCGACACGCATGAACTCAAGATCGAGTGAAATGCTGCCCGATTCCTTACGAGTCTTGAGGTTCTCGTTGCAGATCGTTTGTAATGATTGTTCCAGCAACTTGTAGTCGTCAACCTGTGCTTGCAGTTGCGCCAGTTCCGCCGCACGCTGACTCTGCCAACCCGATCGCATTTCGCTGCGAATCGCCTGCTGGACTTGCTGGCGCAATCGGTCCAGACGCCCCTTGTCATCTTCCATTTCTTGTGCCAATCGCACGTACTTCGGATGGTTCTTGGCACCTACCAACGCAACCTCATACCGGCCAAGCGTTTCAATCTTCGCGTTGATCGCTGCTTTCACCTCCATGACGTCGGGATCCTCGTCGACCGCGTCACGGATCACCGCGTCCGGTATGTCAAACTCCATCGCCGTGACCGATTTTTCGAGTGCCTTGACGCGCACCTCGGCAATCGTCCGCTTCACCTCCGCGTCACTCAACTTTAATTCCAATGCCGACAGAGGATCCTGCTTGTACTGTGCCGGCGGAATTGCCGCATACGGATCCATACCGGTCGCCTCTTTCGTCATTTTCTGTACCGAATCACGCAACTCTTGCACGCGCAACTTTCGTAGGCGCTGCTCGTCTCCCAGCAAGTCGAGCACCGTTAAAGCACGCGCGCGCTTGTAGCTGCCGCGATACTCCATAAACGACTCAACGACCGCGTTTGCGACTGTCGCGGCGTCATCCTTGTTGGGGCTTGCGAACGAGACGGCAAAGAGCTCGGAATTACCAATCGACTTCACCTTGACGCGCGATCCCAGCCAACGGATGGGGTCCTTCGCGTTAGCAATCTCCGGCACTTTCGCCACTTCCGGCACACTCACGACCGGCTTGATCACCCTCGGACTTCGGATCAGCGCGATCTGCGTGCTGATGAAACGCCGCGAGTCGCCCTTCTGCGGATAGGCGATGTAGGGCTGACGATCTTCGATCCGCAGCCAGGCCTGGGCCTCATAAACGGGCTCGAACATCCACCATATCGTCCCCGCCCCAATCGCCGCTAACAACAAGCCCAACGGCGCAGCAACCTTCCACCATTGCCGAACGACCCCCAGGACAAACCCAATACTCAGCGTCCCCGCACTGCTATTGTGGCCCTCGCCACGACGAAATGCGGAAGTGCCATTGAAAGAGTGCCGACGAGCCGACCCAGTGCGCGCCGACGAACTGTTTCGCTTCGAACTGGACGGTTTCGCCGAATTGTTCTCGCGTTGCCCATCATGTTCACGTTCGTTATTCATGCTGTATTATTCCGTTGCCGAAAGCCTCTTTTGTCAACTCCCCAACGCCGCCCACCGCACCATCGCGTCCCAAACTAATCGGACGTGCCCAGCACGCGTCGTGGTTACGTTACCTCGCGGGTTTTCCAAATCCCTATTCCGTTCTATCTCGTTACTATCACGCCTGCCCAACCGGCTACCAGACGGCGGGTCCATCCTGCCGAAGTGTCCGGAATCCGTGTCCAGAATCAGAAGCGCATGCGATGCTCGCCAAACTGACAACACTCGGTCACCACGACTCGGTCACCACTGTCGCTTAGCACGCAATACCGACCAGCCCGTAAGGTCCATTGCCATCGAATCCCTTACTCGCTCGCCTTCAGTCGCTGCCGCCGCAAAAGACCGCCAACGTCGACGACGTCCACTTCCGCGAACAACTTGTCGATGTACCAAAGCACACCCGCAAACAACAATGCCGCGAAGGGAATCGAAACCCAGCCACTGATGTCGTGGCTGAACTTGTGCGCCGCGTCGCCAGAGACGTACTGATACAGCAACCCAGTGACCACGATTCGCGTAGAATTGGCCACCAAGGCCACCGGCAATGCGCTTAGCAGCAACAAACCGCGTTCCCACCACGGACGGCGCACGCAAATCACATAGGCGACAGCAAGTGCGAAGATGCCAACAAAGATTCGCAAACCTGAACAAGCATCGACAACCTCCAAACGCTGCTCTCCAAGCAGTATCGTGTTCCCAGCCGCAATCGCCGGCTGCCCAAAACACTGCAGAAGAAATGTGCTCATGCGAGTGGCAACACCCTGCAACGGTAGACTGGCCCAACGCTCAACACGCCACGGTAATGGCACCATGAACCACAAGAACGCCGCCGCCGGAGCAACCCACCACGCCATTTGCCGGCCCCAAAAAAGCCACACGACACCCAGGATCCAAATGGGGATCGACCAGCCGTCGATCGAGTCGATGTAGGCCAACGCGCCGACGTAGCGTATTAACATGCTGGCCAGAATCAGCCCAACGCCACCCCAGGCCAACCGTGCACTTGAACCAGGACGTGATGATCGCCGGTACCAAAGAAAGTAGATCGCCAGCGGCGCAACAAAGAAGCCGTGGGAATAGTCCGGTTCGCGGTCCCATGCCCGAACCAATTCAACCAGCGTTGGCCAATAGGACCAGAGAAATACGATGCCAAACACAAGCAGTGTGATCGCCACCGTCCTGGGCCGCCAACTTGCACCGGCCGTGCCCTCCTCCATCCCCTGGCCACTACGCCCCTGGCCACTACGCCCCTGGCCACCAGACACGCCACCACCGGAACTCTGATTCTTTCCTACCCTGGGAGCCAGAGGACTGGCAGCGCCGCGGCGAGATTGAGCGCGGGCCTTAGAATGCTTTCGAGATTTCTTCATATTAAGTGGAGATCGTAGTTGCCGGTCAATCGGCGCGGACTCCGTCCCCGTGGGGCCCGTGAAACAGCGGTCCTGCTGCTCCACCCCGCGAAGTAACCCTCTTGAAGAACTGTCAACTGGGCACGTACGGATGGAAAATGGCAATAAAACCAACGAGGTATGACAAGGCAGCTAAACTAGTGGTCGTGCGGTCGCGCAATTGGTGGAAGGTCGCTAAATCATCGCCTCCAGAAGCGACGTGACACCCGCCACTCAATTTCCAAGACGATCTTTACAGCGTTTCGAGGCAATGGCCACACGGGACGTTCTACTTCCCAACCGCACCGGCCAACCAATTCAAATCTGAAACAGTGCCCCTCTGAAACAGTGCCCCAAAGTCTGGCTTTCTCCCCACTTGCTAATGCCATTCAACTAGCCAAAAGGCCAAGTGAGCTCCATCCTATTTCAGAGCCCGAAAGAACGCAAGCATCCTATCAACAAATATCGAGAATTCGAGAAACGCGAGCGGAACCACCTTCGGAATCCCTCGTGATTGCACTGGCCCGGAGGGCCAACACAGCCCTTGCCGGGGTCGTCAGGCCCCGGAGCCTGGTAACCCTGCCGGGCCGAATTCGGCTGAGCCCTGGGCGCGCCCAACCGCCGAGTAACTCCTGGCCCGGAGGGCCAACACAGCCCTTGCCGGGGTCGTCAGGCCCCGGAGCCTGGTAACCCCAACCCCACAAAAAGCCCCGGAGGGGCGATACAGCCATCAGCGAGCGATCCGCCCCTGCCGGGCCAAGCACTCAAGTTCCTTCAAGGCCAAATATCGGCAAGACCCTAAACAGTGGATGCCCGAACCGAAAGCATCGACAATAACGACAACATTCTGTTTCATCAAACTGACGAACGAAGTATGCTGGATGGTAGCCGTTTTTTCTACCTCGGGCATACCGTTGGATTTCGCCTCTATGTGTTGACTTCCGCGAGGTCGTCAAAGAAGTTCCATGCAAAGACGCCACGCAATCACTGGCGACCCGAGATCGGCGCTTGAACCTTCGGCAACGACAGATGCAAGCGTTGCGGTGGTTCGACTGGCCGAACAGCGTTCGCTCGACGACGCGACCGTCCGAGGCCGGCTGGAACAGATCTTGCGCCTTTTCACGACGCGCGGTACGTGGAGTTACTTGGTCCTCGTAATGCTGGCCTTCAGCCTTCTGAGGTTTGAAGCCGACCGCTGGTGGCTGGGAACCACGGTGATGTTGGGACCGAAATGGCCTGGCCTCCTGCCACTGGCCGTACTGGTCCCACTGGCCGCCGTCCTGCGCGCACGCATGCTGTTCCCCCTGGCCCTGAGCAGCGTGGTTTTCATTTTCGGGATCATGGGGCTTTGTGTACCTTGGCCCTGGAATGCCACCGCCGCACAATCAGAAAACGTCGTTACACTGCTAACCTGCAACGTCCGGGAAGAAACCGTCGATTGGGCACGCATCAGTGAATTGATCGACCAACAGAAAGTTGACGTCGTCACGTTGCAGGAATCGGGGCCGAACGTCGAGGCATTCTTTCCCAGCGATTGGCAAGTGGTGCGTAAGGGATCACTCGTGATCGCCTCCCCCTTTCCGATCAACAACCAAAGAACGTGGCAACGCGAACCACTGCCCTCGACGCAACAACGGGTCGTCGCGTTTTACGCAGACATTGAACGCCCAGAAGCCCCGTTCGCCATCTGCAATGTGCTGCTTACGTCACCAAGAAATGGACTCAGTGACCTGTTCGAACAGGATTCACCCAACGGATCGACACACGCAGATCAATTGCAGCGCCTCAATTTCTGGAGGAATCGCGAGTCCCAAATTCTGGCGAATTGGATTCAGGATTTGCCCCATGTCGATATCGTGGCCGGCGATTTCAACATGCCTGTCGAGAGTCGAATATACCGACGCTGGTGGAAACACTATATCAACGCGTTCTCGACGGTCGGATCGGGCTTCGGGTGGACCGAATGGCGCAAGATCAGCAAGATTACCTATGGCTTGCGAAGCGACCATGTGCTGGTCAACGCTCCATGGGCACCCAGGAGCTGCCAGGTCGGGCCCGACAACGGGTCAAACCATCTGCCGATCCTGGTGCGAGTTGAACCAGCTTCCAACCGTTGATAAGGCGATCGACAGTTAGGAATCTACCTGCCGTCGGGCGTTCTTTGGCGGTTCCTTCGGGAGGGAAAGAGAAAATGGCTGGCAAGAGAAAATATTCGCTGCCCGCGCTCTTCCTGCCCTTCATGTTCTTTTGCCCTCTTCTTCGTCATGTCACTACCACGGTTTTGAATAAATCGCCAAACGGCGAGCAGACCGGGGCCTTCTGCTTCCTGGTATACCCTCAACTGCCGGGCGCCTTAGCGGTTCACCTCCTTCAAGCTCATGAATAACCGTGACGAATTTAGCGAACTCGAACTCTTTGCCAAAGTCCATGCGCTGCATCGAACTCGACTCGATAAAGCGCGCCAAAAGGCAGACGAAAACGCAGCCCGCACAGATTCGGACTCCAGCGATAGCAATACGACGTTACGTGCCCGATTCCAGGACCGCCCCGATGCCTTCAGCTGGCGAAGAACAGCCGAAAAAGCCTTTGTCCTCACCGTCCAAACCACCGTTTGGGCCTACTTGGCGATCGCGATCTCCCTGTGGCTGTTGCTTCACGTTGGTGACGAGCGCTGGTGGCTCTTTACGCTCCTGCTGTTCGGACCTCGCTGGCTAACCTTGCTGCCAATTGTGGCTTTGGTCCCCCTTGCCGTCGTCCTCCGCGCTCGTCTCCTGCTGCCGCTGACCGCAGCCAGCTTGATCGTTGCCTTCGCCGCGACCGGGCTGTGCGTTCCCTGGCCCTGGCAAGGCGGCACTGCCGACCGCGAAACAACTCAATTCGTCTCTTTGGCCACCTGCAACGTTCAAAACCAAAATCAACAGTGGGCGCGCGTGCGCGCACTGCTGGCGACCGATGCCCCAGATGTCCTCGCATTGCAGCAGGCGGGAAGCGGTATGCTGATCGCCATTCCGAAACAGATGCACCGATTCATGCAAGGACAACTCGTCATCGCCTCACGCTATTCCCTTCGGGAAACCAGCTTCTGTGCCAGCGCTGATCAAACGACAGATGTTCGCGCAGTCGATGATCGCGGCGATGCTCCTCGCGTCATCGCCGTGTACGCGTTGGTCGATACTCCCACAGGTTCACTGGGAGTGTGCAACGTGCGGTTCAGTTCACTCAAACGCCCATTGCACGATTACTTCGAACAACTGCAAGCTGGCGACACGTCCGGGAACGACGCCCTGCGCGCAGTGATCGAGCAACAAGACCGTGAGTCACAAACCGTGACAAATTGGATCGCCCAACTGCCCCAAGTCGACGTCATCGTGGGCGGGTTTAATATGCCGGTCGAAGCCACTCCGTACCAACGGCACTGGAACAAGTATGAGAACGCCTTCTCACACGTCGGGCTCGGCTGGGGATTCACGCAAACTGCGTCGACATACCGTGTCAGCTACGGACTGCGGACCGATCACATACTACTGGGCGATGACTGGAAACCCCTTTCCTGCCATGTAGGCTCGCCAATCGGCACCAACCACCGCACACTGCGCGCACAGATCCAACTACGCAGATAGAAAAGCACGAAGCCCGAAATACGGCCGTTCGTTAGCAGGTCACTTAAGCCTCTCGTAAGCGTCGTTTCATATCGGTTTTTTGTTCCAGTCCCGAAGGGACGTTCCTATACCAGCCCATGGGTGGAGCGGGCGTGAGCGCAGCGATCGCCGCGCAACCCTGGGGTCATGAAAAACATCACCGCCAAACCCCGCAGGGGTGGCCCCAAAACAGTTAGGACCGCCCCCGTAGGGGGCTTTTGGGTTGCGTGGGAAGGCGACCCAGGGTTACGCCAATGCTCGCAGACCTCACATTGGCTGCACCCTGGGCTCGTATAGGGCTGTGCCTTCGGCACGTCGCGGACCATAACAAAAATCGAAGCGCGTGAACGGTGACAACAGCTACTTCGTCATTGGGTATTTCGTGCTTCGTCATTCCTTCGGTCATTGGGTATTTCGTGCTTCGTCATTCCTTGGCCGTTCGTCATTTTCCGGCCGTTCGTCATGCTGTTCAGATGGGCTGGCGGAATCGGTTTCTGCTGCTGGTCGATCCAATCCAAATACGCTTCGATCTCATCCAAGGGCATACCCAGCCCGATCGCCGCGCGAACCGCTTTCTGACGCAATTCGAAAGTATCAGCTCGGTCGAGCAAGCGTTTCGAGAATTCGTGCGTCATGGAATCAACCTATCGCTCGCGTCAACGACGCAACTCGTGGCGCACCGGCATGATGCCGTTCGACTGTTCTGACCGAATGTAGAATGGTGACGTAGGAACGACACGCTGATGTGATTCATGCCACTCCCTATCAAGTATACGTCACAAAACACCATCAAATCGGTTTTGTCGATTGGAAGCTCGTGCCGCACAATACGACCATCCAATGCGACCATCCCACAGAGGACAACGCCATATGAAGAGTCGGTTTTGTGACAGAGTTCCACCACGAAATTATGACATTACATTTACAAGCACAAATTCGTGACGGAGCCGAATGTATTTACATCTCCCCCAGCGCGTCAACCCGAATTCAACACACACCACGACCATGCGCCAAATGCGTTATCATCATCCTCGTGAAATTCGCACTCGAAACCCTGCCCAACACCACCCGCACCGTCCCTCCATTTCACCCACTTCACCTTCACCGCGATACTCTGTCAGGAACGGCCAGGAGTCGTACCAGTTTCCGCTCAGGCCCGAGAAATTGCACTCTTCTTGCCCGTCATTTTCTTTGCCTCAAGAACGGAACAACCAGTAGGTCTTCCCTAACGAGACGACAACTCATTAGCGCCCATTCGTGTTCATTAGCGGTTCGCAACCTCGAAACTCCTAGACGGTTACCTTCGTCACGAGGTCCTTCGTGCTTCGTCATCCCTTCGGTCATTGGGTATTTCGTGCTTCGTCATTCCCAAGCAGGGTCTTTGGGCATCGGCACTGCCTTCGCGGGCGTCACCGGCACCATGATCGGCGGATCCGGGCCCACCGCTGCAATCGAACATTCCCGCCATCGTCTGTACGCCGCCGGCCAACCTGTCGAAGTTCATAATGATGGCGCGGCAACTCGTTGATGGTCCGCGCACGTTGCGCTGGAACCGTTGGTTTGTGAACAGCCAACCTCGGGGATTCCATGACAGACGCGGTAAGGATACCGACAGCAGTAAGAATGGCTCGGTGCATCGCACTGGTGGTCCTCGTTTGCGCCACGTCCTCGTTCGCGGCTGCCCAATCCTTGCGGCGCACGGCGTTCCCCATGACGCGACTCCCACCGCTGGACAACGCCACAAAGGACGTGGCAACTCCGAACAGCCGAACGTTCCCATCCGTCACACCGCCCCGAGCGCCAGGTTCAAGCCGCAACGAGACACGACCAAACAACGGGCAACTCCCTCCCCCGGTCGACACGCACGCTCCGCACCCAAATGGATCCGTGACGACGCTCCCACGCCGTGTGCAGGCACCCACCGCTCTTTCTCAAGCACCGCTCGGCGAGCAGGCATTGCCGGAGACACTGCAAGCCGCTTGGCAAGTCGCATTGTCTATCGACCAGCAACGCATGGCCGGCCAACTGCGCGTCAGTGCCGCCGACAGCACGTTGGCGGCCGCCGCAGCCGGCCGGTACCCAACCGCCGGCATCTCCGGACAGTACACGGTACGTAACAACGAAAGAGCCTATCAGATCAGCTCGCCGCTGTTGCCGATCAGCTTCAGCGCACCATACCTGCAGTCGGAGGAACTCGCGTTAGCAGGAAGCGTTGACGTGCCGATCTACACGGGCGGGCAGGTGACCAGCCAAATCGCCGCCGCCGCATCAAGCAAACAGGTCCGCGAACACGAATTGTCGCGTTACCAGCTCGACCTGAAAATGCGTGTGGCCGAAGACTTTGTCGCGGTGCTTCGCGCCGAGCAAGAGTATTCCCTGGCACAATGCCACCAGCGCAGCCTCGCCTCACACGCCCGCGACGTCGCAGCGTTCCACCAACAAGAACGTGCACCGTTGAATGACCTGCTGGGCGCTCAGGTCGCGTTGGCCGACGCTCAACACCGAGTGATCCGAGCACGCAGCGAATTGGACGCGGCACGCGCTTCGTACAACCGACGTTTGGGGCGCCCGCTGACCGCAATCGTCAACCTGGCCCAGCTGAACGTCGGCACCCGCCCCTACGATGTCCAACAACTGACCGCCGCAGCGCTGACGCACCGCCAGGAACTCGCGGAACTCGACGCCCGTATCGAAACGCATTCCCATCGCGCCGAAAGTGCCTTGGCCCAAAACCGTGCCCAAGTCCATTTCCTGGGCGCCTACACGTTCCGCGAAAACCGCTACGAATCGCCCAACGGAATCACGTCGGCCGGTATTGGCGTTTGGTGGAACCTGTACGATGGCGGGCGAGTCAAGAACGTCGCCGAAGAAGAATCACGCCAGGCCCAGGTTTACGCCCACCTGCGTGCCGACGTGCAAGCACAAATCCAATTGGAAGTGCGCCGCGCTTGGCTGAGCGTCGAAGAGACTCGCCAGCGTCTGGCGGTAACGCGTCAGGCCATCAATCGTGCCGAAGAGAATTTGCGCGTGACCCGCCAGCGCTATTCCAGCGGGATGGCCACCAACACCGAAGTGCTCGCCGCCGAAACACTCCGGATGCAGACCTACCGCAACTATTACAACTCGCAATACGACGGCGCGCTCGCCGAACTCAAGCTCCATCGCACCGTCGCTGCGCTGTAACGTTGTCCATGGGCTTACGCTATCCATCCATGGGCTTACGCCCACGTTATCCATGGGCGCACGCCCACGTTATCCATGGGCTTACGCCCACGGCTACATGCGGACGCCGCATTCGCGGCTGCAATTCATGGGCGCACGCACACGTTATCCATGGGCTTACGCCCACGGCTACAT
>JAJRVM010000263.1 GCA_024277285.1 Planctomycetota bacterium | reverse complement strand
GGTGATACAGCGCTAATGTCGCTTCAAATGGATAGTTGTCGCGCGCGATGTCGTTGATATAGAGGATGATCCCCACATTACGGTCGCGCCCGTATCGGATCAGCGCCGGCACGTCGATCGGCTCGGCCCAATCCTTGGGTGCCGGCTTGCGAATAATCTGCGGCTTCGTCATGTCAGGCTGGATCACCAGGTGGTCACGGCTGATGCGCGGATCGGATGACGGTTCGAATTCCGGTCCATACCAATTCGCGTCCAGGACCAGGTACTGGATGTGGTTCTTGGATGCGAAGTCGATAAACCGCCGCCAGCTGGCCATATCCAGATCGTATGTGAACCCCTCCTTGGTACGCGCGCCCCAGGCGCGCCAATCCCAAAACGCCAACCCTGGCTTGATCCAGTCGGTATCTTCGATGGCACAGGGCGGATTGAGACAGAAGAGCAGCGGCGTAACAAGTAGATCACCTGGTTGGCGACCTACCAATACAACGCGCCACGATGTGGTCCCACCGGCGGGCACAACGGATGGAGCGAACGAGGTACGAAACGACGTTTTCCCATCCGCGATAGGCGTCAGGCGAAACGGTGCCTGATTGAAAATAGCGGCTTCCAATACTGCCAAGTACTGCTGTGGGCCGCAGCGCACGGTCAGTGGCAAATCCGCTCCCTTGGCCACATGAAACCGACTCAGCAGTTGCGGGCCGATCGGATCGTGTTCGCGATGGTAACACCATCCGGTGTAATCGTCCGCAAATCGGACCTCGGTAAAACCGTCCGTCAGCCGGATGCGTTGGTCCCATTTTCCGTCCTTCGGAAACTCGTAGCGCATTGCCACACCCTGGTCGTAAGCGCGCACCACGATGTCAACCGCTCGCTCCTTGCCGCCTGACTCGACCAACGACCAACGCAGCTGGCGATAGTGGTTGTCGTATTGAGCGAATTTGCCCCAAACCGTCTTCACTCGTTCTCGATGACCCGTCGTCTCGGTATCGGTGGCACGCAGTTGGCCAAGAGGTTCGTTGTCAACCTCGACACCAAGGCGACTCGGGCGAATCAGCTGCTTGCCGGCCACCTCCAACTGCCATTGTGGCCGCCCTTGATGCAATTCGAGTGTCACCGCGACATTTCCACCCGGACTGCGTAACTCAATGGGAGTCCCAGCATGCGCGACGTGCGCACAGAGTAACAGCGGGGTCGCAGCCAAGAGGGCGGTCACACTGCTGGTAATTCGCATGCATGTCATTACGTCACCTGTTGAAATGATTGTATCCGTTCACGAAGTCACTTCAGCAAACCGCTGATGTGCAAATCACGGCACGGAGTGCCGTGCCACACTGTGCGTGATGTCGATCACTCGCAGAATGCCGGCCGGTACGGTTAAGGAAATTGACTGGTCGGCGATCGGCAACAACTTTCCACTCAGTATATCTTGGCAGGCGGTGCCTTGCAGGTGCTGCAAGTGGATGACAACTTGCCGGTCGGCGGGAGAAATGTAACCGGAATCGATCAACGTCACACGCACATGAGTTGGATCAAGCCGCGCCACGGTCCACGCCACGTCGCCGTCCACGCGTACGGGCAGACGCCGGGCAGCATCCTCGAGCATCCGCAGAGCATGCGGCTTGTGGTCGCTGGCGGACACAGTTTTTTCGTTATCAAAAAATGACTTGCCGTCAGTTACCAGCATCGATCGAAAGCGGGGCGAATCGTCCAGCGATGTGCCCTCCGGCACCGACGCCACAAGACCAAACGGGTTAGTTGGCAAGAAATTCAACATGCGATTGCGACTCCCCATCGCATAGCGACTGAAATCCTCTTCCGTGGTCGGCGCGCCGCCCCAGTAGCAATCCATCCGATCGAAGACCATGGGGGTCTTCGTCGGTTCATATTGGTTGATATTGTGCCCGTTCTTTCCGTGCCGCAAGAACTCGGGATCTGGTGCGCGCATTCCCAGACAGACGTCCGACACGCTCAACAACTCCGCTCGCTCGGGAACCGTAATCACGCCCGCGTCGAGCATTCGGTAGAAGACCGCAAGATCGCGGGGATCACCTTGGTGAATATTCACCAAAAACATCTCGGCACCCAACGCGGCGTGCAGCGTTAGCGAGCGCATCAAGTGACTGAGGTTCTGTTGCGCCGACCACTCCCAGAACCGCGAGAAGTTCGCATTATCGGTAACCGCTCTGGCGGACAGTTGGTCAAAGTGACCGGTCAGCCAGAGTCCCATGCGGCCCGACAGGCTGATGGCCTGCGTGCGTCCGTTCGTTTCTTCCATACTTGGCACGAAAACATCTCGATACTCACCACTCAACAGTGTTTCGCGCCATAGATCCAGATAGCAACTGGCGTTCCAGAAAATGTTCTTGTTCCGCAACACAATTTTCGCGGTACCCTGTTTGCGACAGAGCTCCGCGATCGGAATGATATGCGATTGCACAGCGTATCGCATCGCGTCGTCGGTCCGCTCCATCTCCGGGAAGACCAACGCCTTGGCCATTGTCGGTGCCGCTTCGAGAATGCCCTTGATTGTACTCAATTGCATATAGAACGGGTCGTTACCATGACCCGCCCAAAGTGCAAACGGTTCCTTCCGTCGCTCTCGCTCGGCCGCGAAGGCAATAATCTGATCGGCACTGTAGTTGTATTTGTGCCGAGTTTCGCGTTTCTTGTTCCACGGGGCGGCAAGGGTCGCTCGATCGTAGTCTTCGGTAAACAAATTAAACTGAACGAAGTTGGTATTCCGATACGGATAGGCGTCCAGGAACTGCGCTTTGATCTCGTCGCGCGATTTGCCCGTGATAATCGACATCGCTTTGGGAGCGCGTTGATAGGGAGGACGATGAAACCGCTGAACCTGGTTGGCCAATGTTTTCAAGTTCGCTTCCACTTCGGCCAGTCGCCCAACCGGACGCATCTTCTTGAAAGCTGGTTTCCAGCCAGGCCGGTCGAGTCGCAACGCGTAGATTCCATCTCCACCCGAGACACTGCTGCCCAGGAATAAGGTCGCACTCTGGACATCGTAAGCAGCACATGCCAGCGAGTAAGGACCGGTCACCGTCTGTTCAATGGAACCGTCCAGGCGATAGACAATGATTCGTTTGCCAAACAGTCCGACAATGCGTTCGCCCTGTTTGCCAGGCAATGTGACACGGGTCAGCAGATTCATCCGGTAGGGCCGACGGCGAATACCTTTGGAAGAGGACGTCAGCACTTTTTGGCCACGATAATCGTAGGCATAGAAGATCCCGCACCGCTCGAAATGATCGGTCAGCACGATCTCGTCTCGGCCGTCTTGATTGACGTCGATCGGCAACGCACTCAACACGGCCACGCGATAAGCCAGCCACGGGACCTCGAACTTGGTTCCTTTCGTCGGATTATCAGTTGCTAAACCAACCGGTTTCTTCCAAAGCGGTTTCAAGCCAGCCGTATCGTACAGTTGCAGAAAGAACCGGCTGTGATCGTTCTTGGCGGTCACCACGGCGGCATATTGCTTGCCATCGCCCAAGAAGTTTCCACAGCGAATATGCCGGACCACATACGGAGACGCCAGCGAGTTGACCACGTTCCCTTCTGGCGAGAGTGCAAACAATGTCTTGTCGATACCGCCAGTGAGAACCACGGTCGGTTGGTGGTCGCCTTTCACAACACAACCCTGGATGAGCGGTGCAACACGTTGAAAACGCCATTTCACGGTACCTTCATGATCCCACACATAGAGCGTTCCGTCTGCCGATGCAACGAGCGTCTCTGCGTAACCATCGCCGTCGATATCGTTCACTTCCAAGTCGAGTGGCAGCGCATGATTGTCTTGGTTCTTCCAGATAAGCTTGCCACTCTTGCTGAAACAAAGCACAGTACCGTCGGTCGCCGCCGCAACAATCACGGTATCGCCGCGCGGTTGAATTTGCCCACATTGCAATTGGTAAATAATGTGCCCACCGGTCGCGAATCCATCGAGTGAACTCGATTGCACGGCAGACGCGATCTGTGAGACTGTGGCAACACAACCGATCGCTAACAAGAGAGAGAGGTGACAACGGTATCTGGCGCGCATTTTGATAGAGCTTTCGCGAGCATAGTGGGGTGGGGTGGGACGGTGACCGATCACGACGTGCCAGCACAGTGAGGCAGCGTGAAGAAAGTTGTGATTATAGTCTACCTGCACTGCCCGTCACACGCGAGCCAACGACGGAAGCGGCACTCAAGTTCGCCGAGTACGACTACAAGTTCGTCTTTGGCGAAGGTGCTCATAACGGTATTCATGGCGGTGCGATTCTGCCCGAATCGCTGACGTGGCTGTGGAGAAAGTGAGCATGTGACAAGAGCAAAAGACCGTCACAACGGCAAGGCAATCGCTGCCTCCCCCACTGATGCCGTTCGACTGGCATGCCAGCCCCTATCCCGGATTATTCACGCGTGTTTCCGATATCCGTGTAACGATGGAAGCTGTAGTGGCTTACGCGCATATTACCCAAAACACCGCGAGCTGGGCAGTGAATCATTCGCGTCTCGGGCGAGAAGCGGGTGTGAGGTGGCGAATAGGGAATGCGGAATAGGGAACGCGGAATGCGGAAGTCAAAGTGTACCGTCATGTGTGTTCAGGAAGTGAGTCGCGCTGGAATCGGCGTGTGACATGGAAAT
>JAJRVM010000262.1 GCA_024277285.1 Planctomycetota bacterium | reverse complement strand
GGCCAATGTCGTCATCGATAATCGCGGCAAGAAGCGTGGCAAGATTTCCCGAACTCCCTGGGGGCGGCCGCTCGGTGGTACCGATCTAAACCAGGATCGCCGGCCCTTGCGTGAAGAGACGGAAGTAGTCGGTCACGCTGTGTTTTTCACCTACCTGTACGCAGGAGCGGCCGACGCCTATCTGGAAACGGGCGACCAATCATTGTGGACCGCTCTGGACCGCCTGTGGCACGACTTGACGCAACGGAAGATGTACGTCACTGGCGGCGTCAGCCCGGTGCATCGAGGCTTATCGAGCCATCGTCCCGGTCCCGGAAAACGCACCATTTTGGACGACCGTGTTCATGAAGCGGCTGGGTTGCCGCACGACTTGCCAAATGCGACCGCATACAACGAGACCTGTGGGCAAATCGGCAACATGATGTGGAACTGGCGCATGCTCCTGGCGACCGGCGACGCACGCTTCGCCGATATCATGGAGCGGAACGTCTACAACTCGATTCTCTCGGGCGTCAACGTCTCCGGCCACGGCTGGTCGTACACGAATCCGTTGCGTTGGTATGGTCCCGAGCACGAGTTGTTGAACAATGATTACCACAAGCGCATCGATCCGGGCGAACGCCAAATCTGCTGCCCGACCAATCTGCTGCGGACCGTGGCTTCGATGCACGGTTACCTGTACACGACCGGCAACGTCGGCTTGTGGGTGCACCACTACGGAGCCAACAAGCTGACAACGCAGCTTCTCGATGGCAGGCATTTGCAGCTGACACAAACCACTGACTACCCATGGCAGGGTGATATCGGGCTAACGATCGACAGTGTCGAGCCGG
This sequence comes from Planctomycetota bacterium, assembly GCA_024277285.1. Next base: position 2,283 of record JAJRVM010000262.1, on the reverse strand, counting down.
GCAAGCCGTTCGCGATCATGCTCCGCATTCCCGGTTGGGCCAAAGGAGCCGCAGTGACGGTCAACGGCGAACGCGTACCGTTGGCCGTCAAGCCGGCATCGTACGCCAAGGTGAAACGTCGCTGGCAATCTGGCGATAAGCTGCAACTCAGCCTCCCGATGCCCGTGCGGTTGATGATTGCCGATTCGCGACTGGAGCAAACGCGCAACCAGGTGGCGGTCATGCGCGGCCCGATCGTCTACTGCCTTGAATCGACGGACCTGCCGGCCGACGTGGCGATCGAACACGTGCATGTGCCGCGCGCGGCCAAGTGGACCGAGCGCCACGATCCTGATTTGCTCGGCGGCGTGACGGTCTTGGAGACCGAAGGCGTCGCCTTGGGCAATGAAGGTGGCAACAAGCAGTTATACCGCGAGCTGACTAGCGCGCCGGCACCTCGCAAAGTGGCGCTCCGCCTGATCCCCTACTACGCTTGGAACAACCGCGGCGAACCCAAGATGTCTGTCTGGCTGCCCCTGTGGGACCACTAACGGAAGAACCGACGGGTGGTTAATTCTCGCGGAAGCAACAAAGCCTCGACCGAACACCTGGCGAGCGACCATTGCGGATCGTCAGCGTCGAACGGGGCCATGCCGGCCGGCCTCGACGAATGCGAGTTAAGGGCGCACCAGGAACGAAGTTGCCTTCACGTCTTCGGTTTGCCGAACTCGCGCGCGCTCAATTCGGCGAGAACCGGGGCCGGCGCCTTTTGAATCGACGTATTGCGGCAAGCGACCAGATCCGGAAACGGACGAAAGTACTTCGAAGCATCAATCGTTCGCGTGATACCGCGAGAATCACCGGACGCGACGGACGACGGCCCAGGCTGCTCGCCGCGGGCGGCGGTTGTCGCAGAGAGGAGGCACGGAAGCAGGATCACCAGCGAGCAAGCGAGTTTTGCATTGTTCATAGCGGACCTTTTCGGTATCCGAGTATGTGTTGGCCATTCCTGGTGAAAGGCAACGTTACGAACGAACCACAGAGAATTCTCCAAGTCCGATTCACGAACTTTGTGTCACCGCCGACCTGTCGGTAATGAGCAGTGGATAGTCCACGCACGGCAGGTTTTTGAAACGGAGCATCGGCCGGTGCTGACCTTTGGCGGTAATACGTTCGGGAGCAGGCAGCGCGTAAACGGCCTGCCGGATGGGGTCGACTAACACCGGCTCGGACAAAACGTCGGCTGGCCTTTGGGGTTGACTGTCGCAAGTTAGAAGAATGTCCACGGGCACGGCAGGCGTATCGTCCTGCACGTTGGCGGCCTGATAGTAGGCCAGCAGTGGCGAACTACCGCGGCGAAAGAGCATCGTGTACGGTTCCACCAACGCAGCGTCGGTGGCAACAGGTGTCAGGCTGCAGTAGTAGCTCGGCTCGGGGCGCGTGTCGGCATCGAATAACGTGGCAACGCTCTGCATCGCGAAGTAGGCACGTTTCGGGGTATAGGTCTTGCCGTTCAAAATGCCGAGCATGACCGGCGGACGCGCCTTGCCACTGGCTTGGCGATAGGTCGCTTCCATCAGGTCGCACAGGTGGAAATACTGCGCGAGATCCAAGCCCAGGAACAGGTCCAGCATGAGCCGGCGAACGAGCCATTTCGCCTGATTCTCTTCGTTCATGTTCCAGAGGGCCATCCACGACGCGTCATGATGCCCCGTCGTTTGCGCCGGCGCACCGCACTCGCCTTGCCAGAGCCGCACGTGCGGCGCGAACCGGCGCAACAACTCCTTCACGTGGCCGACCGATGTGGCATAATTCAACTCCGGGATCATTTCCCGGCGGTAAGGGTGGATGGCAAACGCCTGGATGTGGCGCCCCATGCCGGCCTTGAGGCAGCCCTCGATGAACGGTAGCGGGATGCCGGACACGCAGGCAACGATCCGGGCCTCGGGATGGCTGCCGTGGATGGCCTGGGAACTGATGGAAACCAGTTTGGTGTACTCGACGGGAGAGGACTTGTGTTGCGGATGCCAGAAACTGGAAATATTCGGCTCGTTCCAGATTTCCCAATACGCAACGCGATCCTTGAAGCGGGCTCCGAGGGCGTGCAGGAAACTTTTCCACGCATTGACGCCGCGCGCGCCGTCGTACAGCGGCACCTGTCCAACGGCCGATTCGTGCGGCGCATCTGGGCTGTAGAGTTTGTTGCCGTACCCCACGTTGAACCACGGTTTTACGCCGGCGGCGACGACTTGATTCACGACGTCGTCAAGCCACGCAAGGTCGTAGATGCCTTCCTCGGTCTCG
>JAJRVM010000261.1 GCA_024277285.1 Planctomycetota bacterium | reverse complement strand
TCATACGCTGTGGATAAGTGGCGACTTCCGCAACACCACGAAAACGGCGTCAGAGCTAACCCGTGGGTCGCTCGGGTTTTGAGAAAGTGAACCAATACCCCCGACAGGACTCGAACCTGTGACCTTCGGTTTAGGAAACCGATGCTCTATCCACCTGAGCTACGAGGGCTGGAAGCGCAAAACGTGCATGTTCGGCGGTTCGCGTCGTTTTTCGATCAGACGCTATCTTATCGTGACTCCTCCACATCTGCACGGGAGGAAATGACAAGAACTGAATACTACCAAACAACAACCGTTTGGCAAACCGGCGAGGGCTCCCACTGCGGCCGCTGTTCACATGCGCTCACGATCTGTGGGCAACCAATCCGACAGCAAACTCAAACGTTCGCGAGTCTTGTGCAAGATGTGCGTCTGTAGCAACTGCTTGTCTTCCAAGGCCCTCTTGAAAGCAATGAACCGTTGTGACTCCCCTGAGCGTTTCGTACAATAGACGCCACAAAGAAACTACGTGAGCCGTTTATGCCAAGAACACGCGTGGTCGGCGGATCCGTCCAGTCTGAAAGGAGGAGTCATGAAAGCATTTAGAGCAATCAGCTACTGTTTGTGCTGTGTAGCAATGACGCTACTGTGCAGCTGTTCCGATTCCGACACCGACTCCGTGTCCTTTCCCGATATCGGCGACTGGGTCCAGGTCGGGGAAGTGGAATTCGACGTGATGGCCCCCACCTGCTCCGATCTGGAACAGGAAGGGATTGATTACGCCATGGACCCCAGTGGCAGCCGTCCATCGTTTTCGGTGGCACCGAATGACGCCGATGCTGCCAAGAAGATTCTGGCACGCCACGCAAAGGGCCAGTAGATCAACGCGTCGGACGAATGAGCGCGGGGAACGGATCGATCCGAAACCCTCCAAGCAGAGGAACCGACTGTGACGCCGAATGAGTTTCGCTGTTATGTTGTCAGGAAGAACTACTCGGATCAGTTTGTTGCGGCGGTCGAGCAGCGCCCTGTTGCGGAATTGCCCGATGGCGAGGTGCTGATCGAAGTGGCCTACTCGTCCGTGAATTACAAGGATGCGTTGGCGGCACAGGGGCACCCTGGCGTGGCGCGGACGTTTCCCCACGTGCCAGGGATCGACGCTGCGGGCACGGTCGTGGAAAGCGCTTCGAGCGAATACCAGGTTGGTGCCCAGGTTCTCGTGACAAGCTATGGGCTGGGCGTTGATCGCTGGGGAGGCTGGGCGCAGTACGTGCGTGTGCCCGGGGAATGGATTGTCCCAATGCCGCGGGGCTTAGCATTGCGCCAAAGCATGGTGTTGGGAACTGCCGGTCTCACCGCCGGACTTTGTGTTGCCGCGTTGCAGCATCATGCGATCCATCCCGATGCGGGTGAGGTGCTGGTCACGGGGGCCACTGGCGGAGTGGGGTGTCTGGCCGTCATGTTGCTTGCGCAAATCGGTTACACGGTAGTTGCGGTGTCGGGAAAACCGGATCGTGTCGAGTGGCTTCACGAGTTAGGCGCGGCTCGCGTCATCAGGCGCGAGCAGGCAATTGACGAAGCGAAACGGCCAATGCTTGCGACTCAATGGGCTGGTGTTGTCGACACGGTGGGAGGCGCGATGCTCGCTTCGCTTCTTCGATCGGTGCGCAATGAAGGATGTGTCGCCGCTTGTGGTCTCGTGGGCGGGACGAAACTTAAAACAACTGTCTATCCATTCATTTTGCGTGGAATCACGTTGCGCGGTATTGATTCAGCGTGGTGCCCGATGCCACGTCGTCAGAAGGCCTGGAAGATGATTAGCGAGTCACTTAGCGCCGAATCACTCGAGGCGGTAGCGCAGACCGTCGGTTTCGCGGATCTTCCAGACAAGGTGCAACAAATCCACTCGGGCAACAACGTGGGGCGGACGGTTGTTGATGTATTGCAGTGAGTTAGTAGGCCGAGGGTCCCGGCGACGCTTTCGTATCATTCTCCATTTCCATTTCCAACAGCGCAATCACGGAGTTCGCCACCAGTTCGTAGCTCTGTTTCGTGTAGCCGCCACTCAAGACCATTGCTGTCGGGATGCCACGTCGGCGAAGCTCGCCAACAACGAACAGGTCACGTTGCAAGATGGCACTGGCGGAAATACTCAGACCGCCCAAGGGGTCACCGGCAAAGACGTCGGTGCCGGCATTGTAGAACGCAATGGCGACGGGCGTGTTACGGGTAATGGAGTCGAGGAATCCTGGCAGTTGGTCCTGGAGAGCACGCAAATATTCCGAGTCGCGGCACGTGCCGGTAATCCCAATGCCGCAGTCGATGCGTTTTCGAGCCTCGCTGTCGTAGGCCGGGAAGATCGTCTTGTTGTAGATGTCGAAAATAAAAACGGTAGCGTCATCGACAAAGGCGTGGCATATGCCGTTCCCCTGATGAGCGTCTACGTCTACGTAAGCAACACGTGAGTCTTGGCCGAGCAGTCCTTCCATGCGTAACGTGGCGACGGCGATCGCGACATCCGCATAGATCGAGAATCCTTCTCCGCGAGTCGGTTTGGCATGGTGGTAGCCGCCGCTGAGGTTTACCGTCAATCCATGCTGGAGAGACTGGCGCGCAGCGAGCATCGTTCCCATCGTTGCCCAACGCATGGGACGCAGTATGTGCCGGTCGACTAACCAGTTGGGAACGTGCCGTACGAGAGGCAATTCTAACGCTCGAGCGACATATAACGAGTCACGAAGCTGTTTCAAATAGTCGGGCGAGTGAACTAGCGCCAAGTCGTCTCGATTCGCACCGCGCGACGGACGCACCCACATTAGATCGAGCGATCGTCCAAAATGACGGCGCAATCGTTTCCAGGCTCGACCGTATTTGCGTGAATCGAATGGATGCGGCTTACCACTGCTTTGCGCAACGCCGAAGCGAAGGCGTGTCTTGCGGTGATATTGGCCACCCTGCTGCCCCGGGAGTTAAGTCCATTGGTGCATTCTAACCGTGTCGAGAATCACGCGTCTTTCTCGGCTTCTGGCAGCACGCAGTCACTTCCGCAAAACTGGTACTTGGCCAATGTGGAGGCGGCATTCCACAGTTGAGTCATCAACAGCGTGACGCGTCCTTGATCGCGCTGGTCGTACAGCACGTCGAGCAGTTGCTTGGCCTTGGCTTGGGGCAGCAGGTTCAGGATTGCCGGGACAATCCACTGGTCGATGCCGTAGATTCGATTGTGATCCATGTCGGTGCATGCCGGTACGACGCCGTCGACGCGCTGGCCGAGTAACTCGCGAACTGCGACGACGGCAGCATGGATATTGCGTTCTTTGACGCGTTTGGAGTTGGCGCGGATCCAGCCATCGTAGGGTGGTGACCACTCGAGGCTGGGAGCGAGTTGATCGATGTGTGTGAGTACGACAAGGATGGGCGGGCGACGACGCTGGGGGTTTTCTTGGTACCACGTTTCCATCGTTCGAAGCAACGCGCAGTCCGGGTCGCGAGCCGGATTGCACGCGTTCATGACGAGTACGGTCATGGCCGATTGGCAGGCGGCGCGCATGGTTTCGTTGACGCGATCGGCCTTGAGGCCCTCGTGGGCGTACCCGACGGTGTCGAGTAAACGCAGTTGTGTGGCAACTCCGTTGGGGTGAAGCGTGTATTGCTCGATGGTTGAGGTAAGCGGCAGAATGTCGACGGCGGCTTCTTGTTGGCCGATCAACGCATTGACGAGGCTCGACTTGCCGGCCTTCACTTGCCCGACTAGCACGATACGCAGCTCTCTAAGGTCCTCGTGTTGTTGGGCTGTTGGAGCGTCAGGCCTGGGTGGCGTTGCAGACGCCGTGGCTCCGGCGATTTCGCTCGAGGTGTCGAGCTTGGGTAGCTCCGATTGCATCAGCGTTCGCCAACGCTCTGGCCCGACCTTCAGCCGGTGGCTATTCAATTCGATCAGGTATTTTCCCAGTTGCAGTACAAAGACGCGGTAGAGGCTCGCCATGCCTTCTTTCTTGAGTTCGTCCGTGACGGGATTGACGACCGCTCCGTCCGCTGCGGTGCGTGACAGGATGGTCCATGGTCGCCAGAACGCCGCAGCAACGTAGTAGAACGGTCGAATGTGGCTCCAAGCGTTGGTGACTTGAGGGGCACGACGTAGCCAACGAACCGTCATTAAGTGGCTGCCAGGAATATTCTGTTCCACAAAGCGGCGCGTATCCGATATGGCCAATTCAGCGGCCGTCAGAATCTCTGGGATCGTGAGGTTGTCGATCGCGTCTTTTGCGTTGGGGTGGTAATGTGTCGCCAATTGGAGTGCGAGTTGTTGCGCGGTTTGCCGGTAGAGATCCGGTTGAAAAAAACGCTCGATCGTTTCCGGTTGCGACGCATCGGCATAAGCGACGACTTGCTGCCATGCCAGGCGGTCTTGATCGGTCCAGTGTGGGAGGATGTTGACACTCGGCTGCCAGATCGGACCATAACGTTTTTTGGCCAACCGGTACAGCCATAACGCGATGAGCCAGCAGATGGGGACGGGGATCCAGAGCCATCGTAGGAGCCATGGGTTTTCCCACAGGAAGACGAGCCCTGTGGCGAGCAGCACCAAGACGAACGGCGCCAGGAGCAACGCCAGGAAGGAAGCTCGTAGTGCGCGCTGCGGGGTCAACGGTCGGTTTGCCGGATGGACTTCCAAATTTCTTTACCCTCAATCCAGTGGTCTTGGAATGCTTGCGTGATCTCTGCCTTCGTCGGTTCGTACCCCGACCTCACGCGGCTGTAATACCAGCAACTCGCGCGGCCAATCGCATAGGTGTAGGAATACGCCATGGTGGCGCCCAGGACGCCGCCCGCAATTGTGCCGACGTAGGGGATCAGCTTCAGTAATTCACGCACTCCCAGGCGTGCGGCAAAACCGATCCCGGCGGCGGCGAACATTTCTAAGAGTTTTTTTGCGGAACCTTGCTGTTGATAAACTCGAGCGATCGCATAGACCATGCGTGTCTGGATCGCGGCGACGACGGGCAAATCGACCCAGGGGATAGGAGAGAGGGCGGCGGTGGCGGCAAGCGTTGCAGAGCTATGGACGTATGGCATCGCGGCGCGTTCGTGCAGGTCTTCCAGGTCCTCGCGTAGCTTGGCCATGCCATGCAGTGCATATTGGTACGTGGAGGGTAGCATGCCCGTCAGTGTCTCGACAAAGTGGGGACCACCAAAGTCGGGTGGCACAAAGCCCTCGTCGATGGGAGTGATATCTATCGGGACGACGGCGTCGATCAGGCCGGAAAAGGTGCTCTGTTGTGCCGCCAGCGCTCGGGCAACGGTTTCCGCCAGACCCTCGGGGTGTAACGACTCGGTGAAAGGGTAGGGGGGGTGCTGTTGCTGGGGGTAGGCATCGTGCAGGCAGGTGAGTGCCAGTAGTACCGGGCGTTTAGGCGTTGCTTTACGGATCGCACGGAGTGGTTCGACTACCACCTCGGTGGCGAAATCGAGCAATCGCTGCGTTACGATCACGGCATGGGCGCTCTGCTCCAGCTCGGCGATGTCCTGGCCGGCTTGATAGTTGGCCTCGCCCAGGCCGCGGGTGTCCAGGAAATGCATGATCGGCATGTCGGCGTCGGGAAAACTGTATAGGGCCGTTTGCTGTGTGGTTGGCCGAAACCCCTTGCCGATCTCGATGTGGGTCGCACCGGTCAGTAATCGCACGACCGAGCTCTTGCCGCTGCCTGTCTTGCCAAACAACCAAAACGTCGGGGCAGGGATTTGGCGAACCAGTGCGGCACGCTGCGTGTCTAGTTGTTCTGGGGTCGGAGCGCGAAAGCGACTCAGGCGGCCAGCCAGCGACTTGGTCCACTTCATGGTTGATCAGCTCCGGCGGTGCGGCAAGCAATTTGGCCGAGGGCAAGTGAGGTCACCTGTTCGTGCTGGCTCAAAGTGCCGTGCGTCTATCAGCCTGTTCGTTGACGGGATCCCGACTTGCGATTCGCTCGCGCGGGTGGGGAACGCGCGGTCTGGGTGTTGCCCGCACGGCTGGGAATGCGGGGGCGGTATGTGGTAGTCTAACACAGGCAAACGTAAGGGTACGCAGGAGATCAGGTGGTCGCCGGCCCGCGCCGCGTGCGTGGGCGGGAGGAAAGTCCGGGCTCCGTAGGACAGGGTGGTCGGTAACGCCGACCGGCCGGAAGGTCAGGGAAAGTGCAGCAGAAAGCAAACCGCCTCGTGCGGCCCCCTTCGGGGTGGTCGCGCGCGGTAAGGGTGAAACGGTGAGGTAAGAGCTCACCAGCAGTTGAGGTGACTCAGCTGGCTAGGCAAACCCCACCCGGAGCAAGGTCAAGCAGAGTGAATGTGATTCGCTTGCGGATCGCAGCGGACTTGTCCGGTCCGCCAAAGGGCACTCGGGTAGACCGCTCGAGGCGCCGAGCAATCGGCGCCCTAGATAAATGGCCATCGACCGTCCGTTTTGGGGGAACCCGAAAGGGACGGCCACAGAACCCGGCTTATCGATTTCCTGCGTGCCCTTTTTTCGTGGCGAGACTTCGCCCTGCTCGTTGCCTTTTCTTGGCCCCGTCCGCCAGCGGCTTAGGGTTGCTGCCGCCTGGGGCTTAGGGCTGCTGCGGCTGATGCTGAACCGGCTGTGCGGGCATGGGCTGAGTAACGGCCGTCTTCATTTCTTCCAATCGGTCACGGGTCTGTCCAGTGAACTCGTCTTCAATTACCTGTAGCAGTTTCGAAATGCATAGTTTGTTCATGCTTGTTTGATGCAGGTGGGCCTGAGCTTGCAAAGCCTCGTGCAGGCTCTGCGGCAAGCGGACGGTGATGACGCGCGTTGGCTCCTGTTGGTTGCCGCGATTGCTCGTCTGTCGCAGTTGCGCCAGCATTGTCTGGATTTCAGCATGTTCGACCGTGTTTTCAAATTCCAGTAAGTTTTTGTCTTCGGGGAAAAGGCGACGTACCACTCCGCCGATGCCAAGGATCTCACGAAAGAACGTGACCCAGTCCGGATTCTGTTGGTAGAGCGCCAAGGCGATTCGATAGGCTTCCTGTTTGGGGTCGGCCAGGACGGGAGTGTAATGTAATTGATTCATTCGGTTCCTTCCCTTTGCGTACACGTGTCTTCACGCGCTGAGACTACAGTTGTTCAAGTTTCCACACAGCCAACACGGCCGCGTCGTTGCTCAATCCTTTCAGTCGAGTCAAGTCGATGACCGATGTCATTGCATCGCTTGCACTTACAGCAATTGCGATGGCATGCCTGGAAAGTAGGCAGTGGTGCCGTGAAGAATGGCAGTGGTTGGGCTGCATAGTTTTTGGGCAGGCTGCGGTTTTACAACTGCCGGTGTGTCCACTTCGCTGAAGTCAAGAAAAAGAAGGAAAAGAAGTTTTTTCTGTCTAGTCATGGCGGTTTGCGGGCCTTGGGTCGTTGGGGTGCATGTCGACGCCGGTGATGGGGTGGCGCGAAGCTATCGCGGCAAGCTGTCATAGCGATGCCAGCAATCAAGTTGCTGGCTGCCAGAGCTAGCTCACACTTGCTAGCAATGGACACTCTTGCGAAGTCACTGTCCGCCAAAGGACCGAAGAAGCTGAAATCAGGCTGTCTGGATTCAGTGGGAGGGCCACAGATGGACACGGATCTTCACGGAGTCGGATTGGGGAGCAGGGAGCGTTACTTCCAGGCGAGTTGAAATCAGGCTGTCTGGATTCAGTGGGAGGGCCACAGATGGACACGGATCTTCACGGAGTCGGATTGGGGAGCAGGGAGCGTTACTTCCAGGCGAGTTGAAATCAGGCTGTCTGGATCTTCGGGCTTCGTT
>JAJRVM010000260.1 GCA_024277285.1 Planctomycetota bacterium | reverse complement strand
GGAGATGGGACGTCACGGGTAGCGTACCAATCATCTTCACCCACCGCACAAGGCGGTGGGGGTCGACCGATGGAAAATGAACTCGGGTGCACGTCCCACTTCAGATGGCTAAACCGTTACGGAATATCGAATATCGAGCAAGGAGTGCAGAAGGAAGAGCGGCCTGTTGTGATGGCAATGGGACAATTTGCCGTTGACGGGCCAACGCAATGGCGCTGCTTCCATGTTGTAGCTCACATCCAGGTCGGTATTGGCTTGTTTCCCTCGGTCTTCTGCGGTTCCTCGTTCGATATTCTGCGGTTCGTTTTCTTTGTGAAGTGTGAATTCTCGTGAACGCCTACCACGAATGAAACTCATTCTCCAAATTCACGGACCGTTTGGTGGGAGTGCCCCATACCCGAATCCGAATGACGAAAGAAGATTGATCGACGCATGCCGAAGGTCTTTGCGTCAGACAACCTGTGCCGTGCCCGGCCGTAAACGGCATTCGTGTTTCGGCCCTTCTTGGTCATTGAGTATTTCGTCATTCGGCATGGCTCGACCGCCGTTGGGCGGCTAGGTGGTACTGTCCCGCCAGGCACTCTATTCGACCACTTCCAGCAGATAAGCGATCAGGTCCGCCATTTCCTGATTGCGGCGCGAGGCGGTCATGTTGGTCTTTCAGGTTTCGTCGTTGAAGTCAACCAAGCTCTGCAGTCGTTCGGCGGCAATACAGTGTTTGAATACCATTTGCAGATTGCTGGATCGTGCGTTCTTCTTCTCGTAGTATATCGATTCGGTGCTACGCACGATCCCGACGACTTGGCCGTGAGCGTTTAACACGGGCGCGCCACTCGAGCCGCGCGCATAGTCGGCCGTGATGTCAATGCCGGCGGAGATGCCATTGCGTGTAGGATAACGGAAATAACGCGACACGACTCCTGTCGTGAGCGAATAGAAATGGTTAGCCGGGTGACTGATGACATAGATGTTACTTCCCACGGGGGCCTCTTGCCTGCCCTTGGCGATGGGTAAGGGAGGCAGCGGTCCGGACGCTACTTGCAGGATTGCCAGGTCATCGCGCTGGTTTGCCGCCAGTACGCGTTTGACCGGTAGCATGTGCCCATCGGCCGTCAGGACGACCAACGTCTTCTTCTTGTCCGAATCGACGACGTGATAGTTGGTCACGATCGCGCCCGATGCGGAGATGACAAAACCGGTTGCTGTACTGGCATGCCATTGATCACATTTTCCGCACAGGTACAACCCGGCTACCACCACAACACTCGGTTGTGAACGCATGTAGATCTGTTCCGGTGTCAATGGCGTATCGGACGGAGTCACCGTTGGCAGGGAGCAGTGAGCCGTGCGCAATTGCTTGATCAAGGTTGGCATATCGGTGTAGGTGTTGCGCTCGATCAAGCGTTTGCCGTACTGCGAAATGCGCGTCAGCATCTGGCGATCTTGAACACTCGTTGGGTCGGCAGCTGGCTGTTTGGTTGCGAGTGGTTGTTGGCAGTCGTCGCCAGTGGCCACCGTGGCCACGCAGTTGGATTCGGTTTGCACTTCGTTTCCAGCCGGTGCGAGTGATGGCTCTTGTTGCGCGTTCCGCAAGCAGAGTATGATGAACCCCCCGATGACGAAGATGTAGATGGCGCGCATACCTGTTTCCTCCAGACAACGGTCCTGTGCTGGTAGGGACGTCCCACCATTGGCTCGGCCGAATGCCGCGACTCAATTATGACCCACACTATTGTGCGTGCCACTCGCCAGCCGGAATCTCCGGCATTTGGCACCGCGTTTCAGCATGATTATTCCCGCTGGGAAAGGTATTGTGGCGTATCGGCGGCCTCACGTCCTTGAGCCGTGAGGAGCGAAGAATCAATAACTGTCATGTTTGTTCAAGGATTACGGACGGTATTGTTTCCCACGCCATGGGTGGGAAGACAGGTATTGCTACCGCAGACGAGCTCCAGAGTAGTTAACCGCTAATGAACGCGAATAGACGCTAATACAAGGAATAAATGAAATCGTAAACGTTCACGAAGGTTCAGCTTTGGCTCGGTCTCATTCGTGCCGAAGGCACAGCCCTATACGAGCCGGGGGTGAAGACAATGCGAGTCTTGCGAGCATTGGCGTAACCCTGGGGCGTCTTTCGTAACCCCCGGGGTTACGCGCCGTTCATTCCACTCACGTCGCTTCACCTCAGGTTAGTTTAGGGCCACCCCTTCGGGACTGGAACAAGAGCAGATACGAAACAACACGTGAAACGCCCGCGTAGCCGTCCCTGGCCAAAGGCCGTAAACGGTTACGATTGAGCAATGCCAAGAAGACCTGCGGTGCGGTGAGCCGATCGGCTCAAAACGGCGAGTCGGTCGCATTGCACGTTGCAACTCTGTGCCAGCTGCAACTTTGTTGGGAGCCCATGATGATTCAAATGGCCGGAAGCGTTGCCAAGAGTTGGTTGGCAAGCGAGCTGGATGTCGGGTTTGATCACGCCTATTATTTTGACGCTCAACGCCGGCATGCCTGCGACGTGCGCTGCAATGAATACGTCGCTGACGTGTTGCGTGATCTGGATGTCTTCTATACCGAATCGAATCTGGGAAGACGCCGGTGGTATTCGGATGACCAGGTGTTGGTGGGTGGTATTCAGCCGAACATGATTGTTGGCATGTTGTTGGGCGCGGAGTTCCTACCGGCGGATGAGGCGGACGCCGATATTTCGGCACGATGTCTGGCGGGCAAACAGATGAGAGAACTGCCCAGCCCAGCCGAACTACTTGAACATCCGCTGGTCCAGCGGTGGCAAGTTGAAATCACCCGTTTGCTCGACGCGTCTTCAGGTTCCTTGCAACCGATCCCTCCGTTCTTCTGGGACGCTTCTGGACGTGCTGCCGTGCATGGTGCAGTGACGTCGGGACTAAAGTACTACGGTGATGAATTCTTGATGAATTTGTTGAGTGACTCGGATGCGAGTCAGGCTGTGGTCAGTTGGCTGACAGAAGCATCGGCAGTGTTGGTCGATCACTTCGCGGCGGTAGGCCACGTGGCAATCAGTGGTATTCATGTGGGAGAGTGTGCTGCCTGTATGCTGGACGTATCGAGCTTTCAACGCTTCGTGGTTCCTTACGTCTCCCAACTGGGGAGGCGGTTCGGTTCGGTCAGGTTTCATTCGTGTGGATGCAGCGACCACCTGCTGGAATCATGCCGTGAAATAACCGGGCTTGCTTCACTTGACGTGGGCGGTGAGACTTCGATGGCTAGGATCCGTTCTGTTTTTGGACCCGAATTTCCTGTGGGGATTGCACCGTTGGTCGAGGACATGCGCGCGGATTCGACGGGCGGTATTCTGAAGTGGTTCAGTCGAGTACAACAAGAGAACGCAGGTGGCGACCTGACGATTGGATTTCACTTGGAAGCGGGCTATCGAATTGAGAACCTTCGTGCTCTCAACGCGGCGGTGGATGAAGATCGGTAACGCCGGCCAGCTTACGGGGTTAGAATGATGACTAAGCCGCTCGGTTCGAGTGGTTCGTGCATTGTGAACGAGACGAATTGTGAACGAGACGAAACGACTCATGGGAAAGGCAGCGATGATATGATCAGCACCCTGCTTGTGACGACTGCATGCCTGGCGGGACTGCCGTCGTGGGAATTTGATGATCCTGGCGTCTTGCGTCAATGGGTGCCGAATTCGCATTTGCAAAATGTAAGTGTGGCCGACGGTCTGTTGCATGCCTCGGCGCATGATTGGGACCCGTTCTTGACCTGTCGGGGACTCGACTTCAAAACGACTCCTTGGCAGTACGTCGTGTTGCGCATCAAGGCGGACGAGTCGGGGGTTGCCGAATTGTATTGGTCAGGTGAGACCACAGGGCAGTACGGGGGGCTTGACCCAAAGAAAACGACGCGGTTTCAAGTTCGCGGTGGGGACCAGTGGCAGGAGATTGTGCTGTATCCTTTTTGGCAAGGCGAGGGGACGATTCGACAACTGCGTTTGGACGTATACCAAGGAGTGACGTTTGCCGTAGATTATATCCGCATTGAGGAGTGGAGTGGCAAGGCGGGGACGGCACCCGTGGATCGGACGGAGTGGTTGTCAAGCGAAGAACTGAGTGGCTGGAAACGCCATGATTCGGGTACGCAATATTTTTCTCCTCCCTTGCAAGTGGATGTTGGCGCGCGTCCGTGGGTCGCGCTGCAAATTACTTCGCCGACCCAAGGTGCGGGTTCGGTGTCGTGGGCGACGCGGACGAGCAATGGCAAGCGGAGTTGCGAGTTCCAGATTGAACCTGCCAAAGAGCCGCGTTGGTACAACGTCCCGATGCACTCGAATACAGGCTGGACCGGCACGATCGTTCTGCTTGGCGTACAAGTGCCGCAGGGCGCCGTTTTGAACGCAGTGAAACTCACCGCGCAGCCGGCAGGACCTGCGCATCTCAAGACCGATTCGTTCGGGTTTACGGAGGGGGTAAATCGAGTTGGCCAAACCGCTCAGTTGCGATGGTACGTGCAGAACGTCGGCGGTGCGGTTTCTCGGCCAGTCGATGTGCGGCTTCAGCTGCCGGCCGAACTGACTCTGGTTGGGCAACCGGCCGTGCAATCAATCGAGTCGATCGCCGTTGGACAGCACGCGGTGGTCACATGGAATGTGAGTGGTCGCGCGGCGGGCCACCTTGAAGTCGAGCTTAAGGCTGAACCGTACTTGTCACTACGTAAGAAGCTGCGGATCGACCCTGCCGTTCCACCGCAAACGGCGAACTATGTCCCGCCGCCTCGGCCTGTGGCGACAAAAATCGAGGTCTGTGCTTACTATTTTCCGGGTTTCAAGCCGGATAAAAAATGGACGCCGATCCGCGATACCGCACCATGGCGCAAGCCACTGTTGGGGTGGTACGACGAAGGCAACCCTGAGTGTGTTGATTGGCAAATCAAGTGGGCTCGCGAGAACGGCATTAGTGTGTTTCTGGTCGACTGGTATTGGGTGGCTGGCAAGCAACAACTGACGCACTGGTTTGAAGCTTATCGCAAGGCACGTTACCGCGACCAATTGAAAGTCGCGATCATGTGGGCGAATCATAATCGACCGAATACGCATACCATGAA
Source organism: Planctomycetota bacterium (assembly GCA_024277285.1). Next base: position 4,676 of record JAJRVM010000260.1, on the reverse strand, counting down.
AGACTGGGATCAAGTCACACGTCATTGGTTGGACCATTACTTCAATCTGCCAGCCTACTATCGTGTAAACGGCAAACCGTTGGTAATGATCTGGGATCCGCGCCGGCTGCGTGAGGATCTGGTGCAAGAGGAGCTGCGCCGGCATACCGATGGAACACCCGACAGTTCGGCCCTGGTCCGCAAGGCGTTGGAGCATTCTCGCAAGCTGGCGCGCGATGCGGGTTATGATGGGATTACATTTGCCGCCATTCAACATGCCCCGTCGAAGTCGCAGTGCGAAACATTGTCGGTGGAGTCTTACGATGTTGTGACGACCTACCATGAATGGGGCAAGGCACGTGATTTAGGGCCGAGTGCCCTGCGCATGCGTTTCGATGACGTCGTGGCGACTGCTGCCGAAGCGTGGCAGCACTGGGATTCGATCTCTGGAGCATTGGATTACTACCCGGTCGTTGACACGGGGTGGGATTCACGGCCTTGGCATGGGGCGCGGGCACGTGTAATGACGGGTCGAACGCCGGAAAAATTCGAGCGGTTATTGCGTGCCGCAGCTGATTATGTCACGAAGACCGGTGGATCGCGCGTTGTGTTGGGGCCGGTGAACGAGTGGGGAGAGGGAAGCTATATCGAACCTTGTGCCGAATTTGGGTTCGAGATGCTGGAGAAGATTCGCCAGGTGTTTGGCCAGGGCGACTCTGCACATTGGCCGATCAACATCGGTCCCGCGGATGTCGGGCTCGGGCCGTACGAGTAGCGGTGTGATCGGTGCCGTCAGCCCTAGTTGGAAAGTGCCACTTTGCAACCGCAACTTTTCGTGTAACAGTTTAGCCGAATGAAGTAATGTCGCTTTCAAGTGACTCCCATGGGCTTGTCCCATGGGTGAATACGGCTGGTGAGCTACCCGCGACGCCAGCTACTCCCCCCCTTGCCTCGCCGCCGCCTTCGGCGGCGGCGAGGCAAGGGGGCCGTAAATGTGGGGGAGGGGATGGGAAGTCACGGGTAGCCTACCAATCATCTTCACCCACCGCACAAGGCGGCGGGGGTCGACCGATGGAAAAGCAACTCGAGTGCACATCCCACTTCAGATGGCTAAACAGTTACCTATTCGTAAGTAACGAATTACCGATGACGTGTCTGTTTAGCCGATTGCCGCGTTTGACTAAGTCTGGGACCCCTGCGGGCTTGTCCCGTACGTGCACGAGTTTTGCCAGCGAGGACGCCGAGATCCCAATTGCTCCCCCCTCTCCCCCACCGCACAAGGCGGTGGGGGGTGCTCCATAGCCAACCAAATCTCAATGCACGTTCAACTTCATTTGAGTACCGCGTCATTCGTCATTAGCCAGCCTCCGATAGAGCGGCTAAGTGGCGCTGTATAATTAGGACAGCGGCAGGCTGATTGGGCGCCCACCTTCGGCCAGTGACTGGTCGATCGCCAGGCAGATTTCGTGTGTTTTGTAAGCGTCGGCAACGTTGCAGTGCGATTCGGTTCCTGAGCGAATGCAGTCAACAAAATGGTTGATTTGCGCATCGAATGGATGGTGGTGGACGTCGCCGGAATCAGGAGTAATCGTTGGGAATGTGCTCCAGGCATCTTGTCCGGGCAGCAGTTTTGGTGCCCAGAGCCGGTTGTCACGTGTGGCGCCTTCCGTGCCGATCAGGTCGACGTTGAAGCTGTAGGGAATCACGGCATCCAGTAGCACCGAAGTCTTGCCGATCACACCGTTGCGAAACTTAACAGTTGCCAACACGTTCGCATCGTACTCGTAAAATCCTTTCTTGTTATTTGAAACCGCGGCGACTTCGGTCGCTTCATCGGCGACAAACCAACGCAAGGCGTCTACGGCGTGGCAGCCGGCCAGTAAGTTGGCGCTGCCGCCCGTGGCGATTTTCGAGGCCCACGACCAACCATGATAGGAAGGGCCCAATCCATGCCAGTAGTCGACTTCCGCATAGAAAAGTTCACCGATCGTTTGGTTGGCCAATAGTGACTTGAGACAGTCGAACATGGGATTCCAACGCAGTACGAAACTGACGATACTGCGCACGCCAGCTGCCTGCACGGCGTCTCGAAGTGATCGGTTTTGATCCATCGTAAGGACCATCGGTTTTTCGACCAGGATATGGCGTCCCGCCTGCGCGGCGGCGATGGCTTGGTCCGCATGTACTTGGTTCGGACCGCTTATGTTGACAATATTGACACGATCGTCCTGCAACACGTCTTCAAATCGTTCGGCGATTGTGCAGGTAAGGTCGAACTGTTGGGCCAATGCGCGCGCGCTGTCGGGGTTGCGGCTACTTACGGATACGATCTCAACATGTGGATTCTTCAACCAGCTTGCGGCGTGTGCATAGGCAACTTCCCCCACTCCATGAATAGCAACGCCCAGTTTTCGTTCATCGTTGGTCATGAGTTTGCGAGTCCTAAAGTAAGAGTGCGAGTGATACGAATGCGGGCCACTGCGCGTGATTGGTTGTGAGACGATACCGCCGGCGATCCGAGTCGGCCCGTCGCAACGCCAGACGGTAGCAGCGTGTCAGATTGTATGCGAATTGTATGCGAATCGAATCGATCGTGTCCTATTCGTGCCGTGGCAAACTCACGGATAATGTGTCAAATCCAGCGTCCGTGGTATTGCCAGAGCCATCCGTGATAAGTCATCGGGTGTTCAATAGCAAAAGCTTGACGCACGAGTGAGGGCGGGTTCATACCCTTGCGTTTACCGTGAAACCACTCCCGGGGGCCACCAAGTGGGCCTCTTTGCCGGTTGCTGGCACTTGCCGCGTGGGAAAACGCGGCATGAAGGGATTGTGATATGTTGAGGGCGCATTGACAACGCCCCACATTCGCGGGACAGTATTGAGATGGCCTGAGCGTGGGATGCATGGCACCCTGATCTTGCTGCAGCTGAAATGGACGCGACGACTAGGGATCCTTAGGAACTTGATTTCGTGAGCTACATGCGCCACGCACGCGTGGAATGCCCCGTGAAACAACTGGTACACACTCGACGAGCACAGGCCGCTGACGCTGGATTCACAACTCTAGATTCTTGGCTTGCGGGCGACGCCTGCCTTAGGAGGAAACCGATATGGACCGAAGAACATTTATCAAAGCAAGTGCTACGGCAGCGGCGGCAGTGGGAAGCGGCGTGGTTGCTGCTTCCCCCATCTTGGCCGAAGGCAAGAAGAATGGGGACGGTTTGCGAACGAAGATCGCCGTATCTCCCAACTGGTTCAAGGGCAGCAATGTCGAGAAAATCGAGCAAATTGCGGCGGCCGGATTTCCGGCGTTCGAGAATCTTGGATGTGGTCGCTGGAAAGACAAGGAAGCGGTTCGAGCCAAGTGTGCTGAACTAGGCGTCGCTTGTGGTGCCGTTGGTGGTGGCATGGGGTCGATCAACGGCTGGGGGCCGAACGATCCGGAAAACCACACACGGTTTGTGAAAGCGGTCAAAGAATCGATTGCCAATGCACAAGCGATTGGGTCGAAATGTGTGTTGGCTTTGTCGGGGGCGGACAGAAAAGGTGTCAGCAAGGAAGAGCAACTCGATGCGTTGGCCAAGGCGGGGCAATTGGTCGCACCGATGGTTGAAGATGCCGGTCTTGTCCTGGTCTGGGAAACGCTTAACGTCCTGGTCAATCACCCGGGCTATTTCCTGGTCTATTCGGCTGATGGATCAGACCTGGTGAAGCGTACCGATCGACCGTGTATCAAGTTCCTGTTCGATATCTATCATCAACAGATCAGCGAAGGGAATCTGATCAACAATATCAAGAAGTACCACAAGGAGATTGGTCACTTTCATTTTGCCGACAATCCAGGACGGCACGAACCGGGGACGGGCGAGATCAACTACCAGAACGTCTTTAAGGCGATCTACGAGACCGGCTATCGTGACATCGTGGCGAGCGAGTTCGGCAAGCAGAAGGCGACCGAAGAAGTACTCGAGATCTTGCGGCAGTGTGATCGCTGGTAAACGCGTTCCTGTATCTGGGGGGGTGCGCGGCCAGGACTGTCGTTTCCTTTGTTGCCCTGCTTTTCCTTCACGGGCACCACGCGACCCCGGAGGCCCGAAGGGCTTCGACGCCGCATCGGTTCGCTTGGCGTAGTGTGCCACTGGCTGAGTGAGCGCGAGAATGTGTTCCCATCATCAAGAGAACAACACTCGCGAGCGGAGCCAGTGCGGTGCAGCTTCAAGGACTGCTCAATTACGCACCAAGATGCGAGGACATTGCAAGAAGAAAGACACACAAAATCTGCTCTCACGCACATCCATTCTCAGTGCTGTTAGTGCAGGAATGAGACACACTAAATTTGATCACTTGCATCGGCTGAGTGTGCCCCATTTTGAGGGGGTGCGTAGAGCGCAGCGAGGTGAGTGACATGCTGTTCGGCCTGACGAGATGGGAAAAACGTGATGGAGAGCGTGGTGGGCGCGAACGGCGATCGTTGAGCAAGCATGCTGCCCAAGAAATGACGCTCAGCGCGAAGCCGTTTGAGTGCCGCGCTCAGCTATGTTCGCCGCGTGGTGGGCTCGTCACGTCGATTCATCGGAATCGGAGGCGACGAAGATCTCCCGGCAACGCCGAATTCCGTGGAACCAGCGCTGCGCTACTTGCTGGGCGCGCTCCAAAACGTGCCCGGCCGTGCCCAACGCGCGCGTGCACTGTCGATC
>JAJRVM010000259.1 GCA_024277285.1 Planctomycetota bacterium | reverse complement strand
TTAGGGATTAGGGATTAGGGATTAGGGATTAGTCGCATCCGGTCCGACCAGGGTACTCACTTTTCCCCGAGCAACTTCTATCCATTGGGGGACTCTCATGTCTTTGCTCAACGATAACAAGTACCTAACCATGGAGGAACCATGAATCGTGCTCGGGCAATTCACCGACGCCGTTCAGTTGAACTGCGCCAGCCGCGATCATGCTTGTTCGCAAATGTCCAGTGACGAAAGAAGCTCGAACGAAGAATGTCGAAGCCTTTTCCACCGGCCGAACAGTGCAGTGTCGCACCGTAAACGGCATTCGTGCCGTGGATTTTGACCCTATTTTGGTCATTGGGTATTTCGTCATTCGTCATTGCCCGGTCGCCGGCGGCCGGCTATGTGGCGGTGTCCAACTCGTGTTGCGTGAGCGAAGCGTCAGAATTGCGTGACTCGGATCGGAAAGGTTTCCCATGCATATCACTCCCCCTCGCCCCCTCACTCCCTTTCCCCCCCCCCTCTCTCTCCCTCCCTCCTCCTCTCTCTTCCCCTCTCCCCCTCTCCCCCTCTTTCTTCCTCACCTCCTCGTCCCCCCCTGCCCTTTCCACACTCGATAGATGACAATTCTCTGAGGTGTGTTCATGTCTTGCACCCTGACGGACGATTATGGCAGATTCATCTTCTGGGCTTGCGACGACACCACCCGCGCTGGCGGCCAAGTACCAGCGCGCTTTCGCGCTTGGCAAGCGGGGTGCCACCGAGCTCGCCACGGCGCGGCAGCTCTTGCTTGAATGCGTTCAAGGTGATCCCACCAACTTGATCTTCGTGGATACGTTTCTGCAGCTGCTGCAACGTGCCACGCCAGCGGGAGGGCGATTTCAGGGGGTTTGGGACCGAGTTGCGTTTGAACGTGCGCTGCGCAGTGGTGACTCGGAACAAGTAATTCAGCGAGGCCTGCGATTGTTGACGGTACGACCCGCCGACGCTTTGGTGCTGTGTGGTCTTGGTGCGAGCATGCAAGCGCTTGGGCACCGTGATGTCGCGTTGCGTTATTGGCGCGCGGCGGACCATGCGCAACCCGGCGCCCCAGTGATTCAACGCCGCTGCGCGCACGCATTTCAGAAGATGGGGCTGTTCGGTGAAGCGAGGCACTGCTGGCAACGTCTGGGCGATCTGGTGCCTGGTGACAGGGAAACGCTGGACGCCCTGAACCTGCTGACGCAACCGCCTGCTCTTTCCGCAAACCACACTGTTGCCGAGACTCGCGCGGCAACTTTGGACGCACGCGAGGTGGAAAGTGAGGTGGAAAGTGAGGGCGTGTTGATCGAGTGCGAGCGAATGTGCCAGGCGGGGGATCTCGCATCGGCAATTAATCTGCTCATGCAAACGCGGCAGACGTCGCCGGGCGACTTTCGTATCGCCGAAAAACTGGAGGATTTGGAGTTGGACGTGGTGCGGCAGCGACTTCAGACCGCTCAGCGGCAAGTTGACGGTGCTGAAGCCGCACCTGCTGCGGCGAGTGGCTCCAGCGATCAGGCGTCACCGATGAAGTGGCAGTTTGAACAGCACCAACGTTTGATTGCCGACTTACAAGCCGATTTGGTGCGTCGCGAAATCGATGTCTACGCCACGCGCGCCGCGCGCTATCCTCAGGATCACTCCTGGAAATGGAAGCTGGCCCTATGCCTTCAGCAAGCGGGTAACTACGGCGAAGCGGGGCGCGTTTTGGGCGAGATATCGGCCGGTGAAGTCCCCGCCGTTCGATTCCACTTGCTTTGGGGAGAGTGTTTGCAGCACCAATGCCAGTTTGAATCGGCGCTCGCGCAATACGAGCTCGCGGTTGCGAGCATTGCGGATGATCGGTGTCCCGGTCCGTTTGAGGCCTTGGCCTTATATCGAGCCGGCGTACTGGCGTTTCAATTGGGGGGGGTGAGCAAAGCACACGGTCATTTGCGGACGCTTGCAGCAGCGTCTCCAAACTATAAAGATACCGAGCAGCATCTAGACAAAATCGACGCAATTCGCCATAAAGAAGGATTCTAATAAGAATAGAGACGCTTAGCAGCAACTTCGACCGCTTGAAATGACGCTGGAGCGAGTTGTGGCTGACGCCATAAGTCGTTGCTGTGTAATAGGATATGCTGCACGACGTGCGATAGTCGAATCCGCACAACTTCACACACGAGGAACCAGTTCAGAAATGCCTAATACCAGAAGTGCAAAGAAACGGCTGCGGCAAAACGAGGTTCGCCGCGAACGCAATCAGGCCGCCAAGTCGACCATGCGGTCGCAATTGCGCCGCGTTAGGGAAGCGGTGAAGGCTGGCGAGATTGACAAAGCCGAGCAGGAATACGTACTAGCCGCACGTCGCTTGGACCGCGCTGGTGCTCGGAACCTCATCCATCCCAACGCTGCCGCTCGCACCAAGTCCCGCTTGCAAAAGCTGATTCGAACGGCCAAACAGGCTCAGTAGGTCGCGTCTCTTCGAGGTTTGCCGCCGCACAAAATGGCGGTGACCTGTTCTTCGTGCGCGCTCACGGCACGTGTGGCTTAAGTGCGGCGCCGTGTCCATGTGATATTGGGCCCATGTGATACTGGGCCCATGTGATATTGGCCTGTCGCTTTACCAGTCGATGCGAGTCGCGTCGAAAATGGGCCCTTCTACGCAGGTCCGTTTATAGTCCCACTCGTCCCGCTCGTCGCGCACCTTGGCGACACATGAAAAACAGATCCCGATCCCGCAGGCCATTGGGGTTTCCAGTGAGACGAGGCAGGGAGTGGTGAATGCAGCGGCCACCTCGGCTGCCGCGCGCATCATCGCCACTGGGCCACAACAAACGACCCGCGTTGCATCACAGTGTTCGGCGAGCAGATCGTGAAGTAATTCGGTCACGAGCCCTTTGTGGCCGGCCGATCCATCATCGGTGGCCAGTCGCACGTCGATCCCCAATTGGCGAAAATCTGAGACACCCGCCAGGAAGCGTTCGCTTTGTGCTCCGAAGCAGAGTGTGACACGCGGCACGGCGGCGACGTTTCGCGGCGGTGATCCGTAACGGGCGAGGCCCCGATGTTCCTTGGCGAGCGTCAGAAACGGTGTCTGGCCAACACCGCCAGCGACCATGATCAGGTGTTCGCAGTCGAGTGGTGGGAAACCGTTCCCAAGTGGCCCCCAAATATCGAGACACTGGCCTGGCAAGCTAGATTGGAGCCGCGTAGTGAACTTGCCTTTGACATGGTAGATCAGGTCGATTGCGCTGTAGATACCGTGGGAGTCCGCTGTCACGTCATACACGGCCAGAGCGCGGCCAATTAGCGGATCGTCGCAATGGGCCATGCGCACCATCAGGAACTGGCCAGGGGTTACGTGCTGGGCAATCTCGGGACAGACGATCCGGAGTCGATACGTTTGGTCAGCGACCGGCTCATTTGCGACGATTTCGACCTGCCGTTGCACGGCGGCATCGGCATAGTTGGCAGCGTGAAGTGGATTGGCCATCAGCGTTTCTTCCCAGGTTTCTTCCCTGGTCTCTTCCCGAGTTTCTTACTGGGTTTCTTACTGGGTCTCTTACCGGGTTTCTTGCCTTTGCCGCTCGGCTTTTTTTTGGTGGGCGTGCGTTTTTCGCGGTCGGCCTGCGGTTGATCGTAGTCCAAGACTGTGCCGGTGCGTGCGCTCTTGCTTCCCTTTTTCGTTCGACTCGTCTGGGCGCTCTTGGTGCGAGTGCTTCCTGCTCCGGACTTCGTGGCGCGCTTCGCTTTGCCTTTCTTGGTTGGCGACTCGTCACGTTTCCGGCTGGTTTTTTTTCCCGTGGCGGTTTTGCGTCCCGGGCCGGGTGATTTGCCTGAGCGAGCTGCTGCCTGGCTGGCCCGCACGGTATTCGAGCGTGTCGACGAGGGTTTCTGCGCCGTGTCTTTCTTGGCCCGTCTGGTGGCCGAGGGATTTTCAACCATACGGCGTAACGAGCGGATCTCGTCCGGCGATAGCAGCCGGTACTCGCCCGGCTTGATTTGTCCAAGCCGGATTGGCCCGACGGCAATACGTCGCAGATGTTGTACTTTATGTCCCACACGCGCCAAAACACGCCGGACTTCGCGATTTCGCCCCTCCGTCAGGACGATCTCCAACTCGGCACCGCCGGAATGCTTGCCGCGCACCTTGAGTGACTCTATGCGTGCCACGCCTTCGGCGAGGTGGACACCCTTGCGCAGTTGTTGCAACGTTTCGGCGGTCGGGTTCCCGACGACTTTGGCTCGATAGGTTTTGGTGATTCCGTAGCGTGGATGAGTCAACTGGTTCGCCAGTTCGCCATCATTGGTGACGATGATCATCCCCTCGCTCGACCGGTCCAGTCGACCAATGGTAAACAGACGTCTTTCGCCTGGGACCATGTCGATCACACGTGGACGCCCCTCGGGGTCGCGATTGGTCGACACCACGCCAGCCGGTTTGTTCAGCACGTAGTAGATGTGCCGTGGCTTGGCCAGAACCAAACCATCGAGGCGAATCTCCTGTTGTTGTGGGTCGACACGCGTACCTAAGACCGTGATCGTCTCGCGATCCACCTCCACGCGCCCTTCCAGGATCAACTGCTCGCATTCCCGGCGGCTCGCCACGCCAGCCGCCGCAAGCACTTTTTGGAGCCGTTGACCCGTGGAGCTCTTCGCATCGCGCGGCCCTTGTTTCTTGGCGGGACTTCGTTGACGCTTGAGTGGCATGGTGCTTGGTGGTTCCGTATAGGTCTGTGTGATCGAAGAGAGCGCAGCCGTTGGCCGGGTGACCTGCGGTGGGCTCCAGAGATGGTGGAGGTCGGCCAATAGAGCTGTAGAAACAGCCGTATTGTAGTCGTTGTGCCGCTGATGGCCCAGTCGGTCGTTTTCGCGCCGCTTGAACTAAATGGGCTTTCCGCTGGGCTTGCCCCTGGGGTGGTCAATTTCTTAAGTCGTTGTTGCTGCCTTTGTTGCGCTGCTTTTCTTTCACGACTTTTCTTTCACTGGCTCCGGCCTGAAAGGCCGGCGCTATGATAGCCTAGGAGCCCGCCCTAAGGCGGGCGGAGGCCTAGGTGAACCCGCCCCAAGAAAAATACCCCTGCGGCCTGAAGGGCCGCGCGAGATGTTTCCCGTAGCGCGGCCTTTCAGAGCCTACTGAAAAAGTCGGGTTGACCCACAATATGATGTCCAAGCACGTCGTGCTGCTATACCGTATTTGGTAGGGAAATTGACTTTTTCAGCAGCTTCCTATCGGGGCTTATCTCGCAGACATTTCCTCGATTCTGGCGCAACAAACCAACGAGGACTTAGCAATCCCAGTGCTCCCATTGTTCGACTTGTTGACCAGGCCGGGACGCGCCCGGCGGACGGCGTTGGGATTGGGCTTCCGCTTAGTAAGGAATCGAGATCTTCTGGAACAGGCGGCTCCGGTCCGAATCGCTTAGCGGCTTCTGGAAATCCTTGGGACGGCCGCCGACGACTTCGGGGCCGATCTCGTTGTCGGCGTATGGATCAAACATCGTTGCATTGAAACGTTGTTTTTCCACCGATCCCGGTGGTTTAAGGAGCGATTGATCGGCTCGGCAGCCGACGAGCCCAGCGACCAGGAGAACGAGGACGGCCAATTTCCAAGCATGTTTCATTGTTGTCCACCTCGTCCTTGACCGTGGGGTCCCTGGATAATCGCCGCTTGCGGCGCACACGAAGTGCACCTGTGTGCCGAGGCATTTCTGCCAAGTTGCCGATTCGCGCGGGCGGCGGATTATACGCGTCCGGCCCGTTCAGCATAAGGCGAGATCCCAGACCAAAAATGGGGATCGCGCAAAGTGCTATCAACGACAGCATCGACACCCCAGCAGGGGATCTTGAGCAGGGCATTGCGACTAGTGGCAAACCTGTTCGCTCTGGCGAAAGTGCAACGAATATGCGTGGAGACGAGACGAATCAGGCAATATAGGAAGGCCAAGGTGATCGGGTTTTGACGTACCACTTATGACCGGCAAGCGAAACGCGTGGCGCCACGTTTTCTTGCCCGTGATAACCCGACTCGCCACTGCAAAATGCTTGCCCGCAGCGTCGTGCAAGCCAAGTACCTGCGGAACGAAAAGCGGATGAATAGCTCCATCGCCGGGGGCGGAGTTCTTGCTCGCGTCGCCGGTATCAGATCACTTCGTCACGGTTACGGCAATGGCAAGTAGATATCGAGTAACGCCACCGGCCCGGCTGGTTCCAGCCGCACGGTACCGGCAGCGGCGGGGAGCAATGCAACCTCGCCGCTTCGCAGCGGACGGGGGCACGCATCTCGCTCGACGGCCACTTCCCCTTGTAGCGGCACAAGAAGGTGGCAACGATTGTCTCCACCGAGTGACTTGGCCGAGCTGAATTGCCACCGGTCTACGAGGAATTTGTCGCAGGTCGCCAGCCGCTCGACATGACCCACACCGGTCGATTCGGGGGTGCGAACGGGAATCGGTCCACGATCGAAGTCAATAACATCCAGTGCTTGTTGGACGTGCAGCGGTCGCGGTTGACCGTCGGGGCCGATACGATTCCAATCGTACAAACGGTACGTCGTATCGCTTGACTGTTGAATTTCCGCGATCACCAGGCCGGCGCCAATAGCGTGTACCGAGCCGGCGGGAATCAGCAGGCAATCTCCCACGTTGGGTTGGACAACATGAAGGCAATTCTCTGCGGTGCCGTTGGTAATCGCCTGTTGCAACCGGTTTCGGTCGACACCCGGTTTCAGGCCGGCGTAGATGCGGCTTTCGGGCTCGGCGTGCAGCACGATCCAAGCTTCCGTTTTGCCGTGGTCTGGCGGCGTCAGCTGTGCGGCCTGCTGGTCGTTGGGATGGACTTGCACCGATAGGTTGCGTTGCGCGTCGAGGAACTTGAACAGCAGCGGGAACTGGGGTTCAGACGCGTGGCGGCCGAGCAGGGCGGGCCCTAGCTGATTTACAATCTGGTGCAGTGACGTTCCGCTGAGTGGCCCGGCCGTCACGATGCTCTGATCTTGGCCATGGTCGACCAGTTCCCAGCTCTCCGCATAGTCATCGCCCGGCGGCAATTGCATGCCCAACACGGTCTCGAGCCGTCGGCCGCCCCACAAGTAGCGACGCAGAATGGGTTGGAAACGGAGTGGATAGTCGGCATTCATCGGTGTTGCTTTCCTTGCTCGAATCCGCGGAGGACTCCAGTTGAAGGCTTGGGCCAGCTCGAGGGGGAGGTGTCCGCTAATGGAACTGCACTGCTATCTGGCCGCTGCGCGCCCACAAGCCAGGCTTTGTTTTAAAACGTTCCATTCTGCTTTGGTCGGCACTCTTCAGGTTTATAGTACCGCCGGAAGAAAACGGTCAGGGACAGTGGATCTATCGAGTTTTAAAACGAAGCCTAGTTTTTTCTTGCGGCCTCTTTCAGGGCCCCCCCAAGTGGCCGAGCGGTGTGCGCGCGGTGGGGCTTGACGGACGCTGGACAAATCGTGACCTGTTCTCGGTGTTTGGGGGCCGGGACGTTTCTGTCTTGGTTGGTTCGAGGCGTGCTGTTCTTGCCACCGTGTGGGGTGCCTGCTATCATAGACACGTTGCCGGTTGCTCAGTGCGAGCACTCTGGCGAACTCACCCTGGTACGGCAGCTTCATCCCGTACGATTCTGACCGCTCTGCGTTGCGATGCAGAGCGTCCTGGTTGACGATGGTTTGCGATCCTTGGCGCTGACAAGGTGTATGCTCGCACCGACCATCGTATCTGGCGCGCACGCGCGATTCCAACGAACAGGTTCCATCAGATAGGCGGTTCGTACTCATGGCGAAAAACCCTGAAAGAGATCTTTTTGAAGCCAGCACGATGACGTTCGGCGAGCACCTCGACGAGTTGCGTGTGGTGCTATTCAAATCGCTCATTGCGCTGGTCATTGGCTTCATTGTCGGGCTGGCCGGAGCCAAATATGTGGTTCACTGGATCAAGACGCCGCTGACCAACGCCTTGGAGGCTCACTACGAGGCGCTGGCCGAAGAACAAATCGCCAAGTCGTACGACGGTGAGGTTTCCAAAGAGCTCAAGGATTTCATGAAACGCGAACGACTCGTGTTTGAAGAGGTCTATATCGAACAGTCCGAATTAGAGCGGATTGCTGGCAGTAGCGGAGACGACTTCAACGCGATATCGACCGACTTTGACGTTGCCAACTTGCCGTTGCCGATGCCTTCGCAACGCATGGTCAAGACGCGAATCTGGCGGCAATCACACGCCGACGTACAATCGCTCGGAGTGCAGGAACCGTTTATGATCTGGGTCAAAGCCGGGTTCTTTGCGGGGATGCTGCTGGTCAGCCCGTACATCTTCTGGCAGATTTGGTCGTTTGTCGCGGCGGGCCTCTATCCTCATGAGAAAAAGTACGTTTTCTTGTTCTTGCCCATCAGTCTGGTCCTGTTTTGGACTGGAGCGGCGATGGCGTTCTTCGTCGTGTTTCGATATGTCTTGAAATTCTTGTTCCAATTCAATCGAACGCTCGATATCCAAACCGATCCGCGCATCAGCGAATGGATTGGGTTCGTGCTGATTCTGCCGTTGGGTTTCGGCATCGCCTTTCAACTGCCGCTGGTCATGTTCTTCCTGAACCGAATCGGTGTCTTTTCGATCAAAGCTTATCTGGAAAAATGGAGAATTGCTGTCTTGGTGATTTTCGTGCTATCCATGTTCTTGACACCGGCTGATCCGATGAGCATGGTGTTGATGGCGGCGCCGTTGACGGCGCTCTATTTTATCGGTGTCGCCATGGCCCAGTGGATGCCACGTGGACGCAATCCGTTTACCGAACCGTACGATCCATAAGCGGATGCGCATTGCCGACCATGCGTTGGGCCGGTGGCAAGACGCGTGCGGGTGGCAAAACGCCTGTTTGCTGACCGGGTCTTCACTGGCGAGCGACTCGGCTCAGATCGCTTCCGTGCCGCGTTCACCGGTGCGAATGCGCAGGCAGTCTTCCATCGGCAGCACGAAGATCTTGCCATCGCCAAGTTCGCCCTTTTCACCTGTCCGACCGCCCTTCAAGATGGCGTTGATCGTCGGTTCGACAAACTCGTCGTTCACGGCGATTTGCAGCTGTACCTTACGCAACAAATTGATCGTGAATTCGTGACCACGGTAAACCTCTGTCTGCCCACGTTGGCGCCCAAATCCCTGACAATCCATGACCGTCAAGCGAAAGACTTCCACTTCCGTGAGTGCTGCTTTGACTGCCTCGAGGCGACTCGGTTGGACTATCGCAATGATCAGTTTCATTGTTGGCTGAGCTCCAGGTTGATTTTGCCGCGGCACCAACGCCACTAGGTAGAATCTAGCCGTATCCAGTATGAGCTGCAAGATGGAAAGCGGTTCGCCGGTTCGCACTGCGTGCAGTTACTGTCGGCGTGTTCGTTAAGCGTTTAGCAGTGCCAAATCGATCGGGATTGCGAATGCGTTCGCGCATGCAGTGGCACACGCACACCCCGCGCCGCAGTTCTTTTGACGCCACATCCGCTTCGTCAGCCTCCGCTTCCCGCTCTTCTGTTCCCGGGATCCGTAGGAAACGACGCCTGCCTCGAATGGCACTGTTTCTTTCAGGGTAAGGAGTTACGTCAATCGAGGCATGTGAATGACGTTGCTGC
>JAJRVM010000258.1 GCA_024277285.1 Planctomycetota bacterium | reverse complement strand
GGTCATCCGAGCGCATGACCGACCGGTTTTCAAAGTGTTTTGCACACCACCGCGCTACCGGTGCGCCTCGACTGACGCGCAATAACGTCATTATGACCGGTTCTTGTCACTTCCAGAGCGTCCCGCGCCGCGTTTCACGCCTGGCAATAAAAAAACGCCCTCTTCGGGCGTCTTCCCCCTCGCTTGGCATCACTCGTAGGCAAAAAACTTGCGCGTTACTTTTCCCTGTTATATAGAGTCACTCGCGATTCTCGCTCTTCTCCACTCCCCCCGCCTGCCGGTCACTCTGCGCGCCCTCGAACGGCACACGATCAGGTTTATCACCTATTCTTGTTTTTGGAACAGATCGGATCGGCTATCGCGATCGTGACAGGGTTACCATGTCACGATCTGACCGTTTGCGTGAGTTCGACGTGGGGAGTGATTGTGCCACTGTGTGATCGGCGCGTGTTCTATTGCAAGCTCCGTTACACGAACGGTAGGCGTGGCCACTGACCGCCGCATGACTCACGCAGTGCCGCTGTGCCAACCGGTTCCCCAATCGCACTGGACGATCACTCGGCGGTTCGCACTGCTCCGCGGAACTAAGGAGCAAGGTCAAAGGCACCGACATGCGCCGCCAAACGCAATGCGGCAACGCCAACTGGGATAGGCGACAGGTTTAGCAGAATCCCAAGAACTCCAGCAATCCGTCTTCCTTTGCGAAAAGCATCTCGAACGGACAAAGGAAGCCCTGCCCCAACTCCGACAATCCCACAGAACAATGCTATCTGCATGTGAAACATTGGCCGAACAGCCACTCGAGAATCAAGCCGTAGTAACGTAGCCATCGTACAAAGGACGACAGTGTTTAACGACACGCCCACAAATAGACCACTTAAGTGGCTATCCTTCTTCATCGGCTTCGATACTCCCGTTGAATTAGTTGAAGTAATACGGCAAATCGTAATTCATAACTATCGGCCACGGCTCCTTGGGGCATTTCTGACATTGTTTGTATTTTGGATCGTCACAAATGGGACACCCAACGGCGAATTTGTCGCTCCCCATATCACCGTTTGCGGCCCCTTGTACTGGCGCGCCCTTCGCCAATGCGATCAGCTTCGACAATGGCACATTGTACTTGCAATGCACGAATCCTGCCCAAATCCATCTCTCCAATTGACAATCGTACTCATTGCCAATTCCCTTGGCATTCTTCCACACCCACGCCATATTTAGACCATCTTCAACAGAAGACGCCGTCCCCTGTAGCAAACATCCAAGAAGTACGTAGTTGACATCCCATGTCCTTTGCTTGACACCGTTAACCGTGATGCAGTCAACACACGCCTTTGTTGGACATCCGGCCACGGCATTGACAGGGAATGTAATATCCCACGGCCACAAGATCGGGAACCACCGATTCAGAAAACCGATCTGTGCCACATCATCTCGGACACTTGCTAACGTAAGGACCAAGGAAGGCAGCATTTCAGGACCACAAAACTCGACCTTCTTGTTCAGTGCACATTTCCCCAATGGATCCGTCTCGGTCGTGGCGCTTCCGTGGACGTATTCAGCCAGGCTTACGCCATCTGAATAGAGGATCGGATCCCTCGACAAGAACCGCCCCTGTTCCGCCAGATAACCCCGGTGCCGGTAGTAGTAAACTCCCGTCTCTTTGTCTAACCGTCTACCTGTATAAGTATACTCGTTATCGTTGAGTGAGCTAGATCGAATAGTGAACCAACTGGTGTCGCAGGTAAGGCATCGGCTAATTTCTTCGCCCTTGACCACGACATCCGGATTGCGATCGTTGGATCGAGTTCTTACTGCTACGAATCCTGTTCGCAGGATTTCTTCTTGTCGTTGGAGCCATCAGCCGGATTCCTTTCAGGCCGAATACGTCACACCGCACTGGCATGTGACAACGATATGGCATGCGCCGCCGGAATGCGCGCTGGAAAATGGCGTTGGCATGCCTCGCCCACCGCTCGCCCGTGACCTCATCCGGACGATACCGTAAAGGTTGCCGGCCGTTGCACGCCACGAAGTTACTGCTGCTGAGTTCCAGAGGGTAGATTGGTACCCACAACGTGTGCGATAATCGCATCCGTCCTCGTCGGATATAATCGACGTGTCCTCAGCACTCTCGAAAGGTCCATTATGCCTCACATCCAAACATCTATTTCTCGCACAATTGGCCCCGTTGCTATTGGCCCCATCGCGGCGGCGTTCGCGTTTGCCGTCACGGTCCTGTTCGCATCAACCATGATCGCGCCGTGCCACGCGGCTCTCACAGCCCCCCGTTCCAACGTTGTCTTGATCCTGGCAGACGATCTCGGCTGGAGCGACACCACGCTCTTTGGCACCACCAAGTTCTATCAGACGCCGAATATCGAGCGGCTGGCAGCGCGTGGGATGACGTTTCGCCGCGCATATGCAGCCAGTCCACTCTGTTCGCCTACACGTGCGAGCATCCTCACCGGTTTGAATCCAGCTAGAATCGGCATCACTTCGCCTAGCTGCCACGTGAAACAAGTGCTGCTCAAGCCGAAAGTGCCACCGCGAGGTCCCGTCGGCGACAAGACGGTCTCTTGCGTCAGTGCCACGCGGTTCACCACCGATTACTACACGCTTGCCGAGACGTTGCACGACGCGGGCTATGTAACGGGCCATTTCGGCAAGTGGCACCTGGGGGCCGAGCCTTACGATCCACTGCACCACGGGTTCGACATTGATCTACCTCACTGGCCAGGCCCCGGCCCAGCCGGCAGCTATGTCGCTCCGTGGCGATTCCCCAATTTCAAAGAACGCGTGCCCCACGAACATATCGAAGACCGAATGGGTGATGAGGCAGTGGCGTTCATGCGTCAACACAAAGACGAACCTTTCTTGCTCAATTACTGGCAGTTCTCCGTCCACGCCCCGTTCGATGCCAAACAATCGCTGATCGAAAAGCACCGAAAACGCGTCGATCTCAGCGACCCGCAACACAGCCCCACCTATGCCGCCATGGTCGAGTCGCTTGACGATGCCGTTGGCAAAATACTCGACACCCTGGACCAGTTGCAGATCGCCGATCGCACGATCATCATCTTCTACTCGGACAATGGCGGCAACATGTACAATGAGATCGATGGGACAACACCAACTAGCAACCTGCCACTGCGCGGCGGCAAGGCCACCATGTACGAGGGTGGAGTTCGAGTGCCTTGTATCGTCTGCTGGCCCGGCGTCGTAGACGGCGGAACGACATGCGACACGATCATCCAGAGTACTGACATCTATCCGACGCTGCTCGACATCCTGGGGATTGGCGCTCAGCCGGGCCAGTCGTTTGACGGCATGAGCATCGTGCCCGCTTTGCGATCGGACAAGGTGGCCAGCAAACCACTCGAAGAACGAGCGATCTTCACGTTTTTCCCGCACGCGCCCAAGGTGCCCGATTACCTGCCACCCGCCGTTTCTGTGCATCAAGGCGATTGGAAACTGATCCGCGTGTTCCATGACGGAGAAGCTGGACAGCATCGCTGGAAGCTTTACAACCTGCGCGACGACCTCGGCGAACGGAATAACCTGGCCGCCAAACACCCAGAATTAGTAAAGAAGCTGGACGCCTTGATCGAGCGGTTTCAGCAAGACACGCATGCGGTCGTGCCGATTCCGAATCCGGCCTACGATCCCGACACGGCCGCATTGGCTCAGCGCGGAATTGTGGCGACCAACCAATGCAAGCTGGCAGTTCGTGACGGACAACTGCGCGTCGAATCGACCGGGGGCGACCCGCACTTTGCGTTGCGGCTCAACAGACCTACTCCCGCAACCAAGCTGACACTTCATTTGCGCATGAAGACGTCGGTTAATGGCAAGGGGCACGTGTTCTGGCAGGAAAAGGGAGTGGCCCCACCATTCCACCGCGCCCGACGACTCGAGCTGAAGCCGATCGCCGACGGCAACTGGCACGACTACGAATTCCTTCTGCCCGTCAAACGCCCCGCCACCGCCGTGCGCATCGATCCACTCGACCGCCCCGGTTCGGTCCTAATCGACTCCGTGCGTCTCACCGACGACCAAGGCAACCTCCTGCAGCAGTGGCTCTTCAATTGAACGCAGTGTGGCACGGCACTCCGTGCCGTGAAGAATGCGCCATCACCGACGCATTCAAATTAAGTAACAAGGCTTCCGAACGAGTCACCTCAAGCGTTCAACATGGCGATTAGTTCGTCTCCAACTGCGAACATCAGCGTCTATCAGCGTTCATCAGCGGTTCGCAATAGCACTGCCTTTGAACGCTCAAGACCTCTATCAAGTGGTCGAGTCGATCTTGAAGTCCCACCAAGAATGACAAATCCTAAACATCACCCTCAATCTCAATCTCAACCACAATCACACTGACGTTATCGTCAGTCGGTTTTGCCGGCACTTGCACCACTGTGCCTTGGTCAGTCTGTTTGGTGGTCAGCGACTGGCCACCGTCCAATAGCGCGGCACGTTTGACCTGGTTCTTCAGCCCGGGAACCAACAGCTTGCCGTCGGTCGGCCAGTCGAACACGTGCAGATACAGAGTCGTGCTACCCTGCCCTGCCTTCTTGGTGCATCGTCCCCATTTCAATTCGGCAAAGGGGCTGGCCGTTGTCCCATAGATCGACTGGCCATTGACGGCCATCCATTGACCGACTTCGCGCATTCGAGTCACCGACGCTTCCGGTACCGAACCATCTGCCTTCGGGCCAATGTTCAGCAGATAATTGCCCCCCTTCGATGCGATATCGACCAGATTCTGGATTAACTTCTTGGTTGGCTTCCAGGCATGATCAAACTGCGAGTACCCCCACGACGTGTTCATCGTCATGCAAGTCTCCCAATCAACACCCGGCACGCCAGTCGGTGGAATCCGCTGCTCGGGTGTGCAGAAGTCGCCATACCGATTATCGAACGGTTCCAGATGGTGGTCGTCATGCCAACCTGCCTCGGGTGACCGATACAGTCGGTTGTTGATAGCAATCGCCGGTTGATGCTTGCGAACCATCGCAATCAACTCGTCCGCTTTCCAGCTCTTGCCTTGAATATCTCGACTGGAGTAGTCGAACCAGAGGATATCCAACGGGCCATAATTCGTCACGATCTCGCGCACCTGATCGTGCAGGTATTTGACGTAGACTTCCGGATGACGCCCCTCCATCGTCTGGCAACCAGGGTTATTCGTCCCCTTCCCGGCGTAGGCATCTTTGTGGTGCCAATCCCACAGCGAGTGGTAGGCACCAACATGCAGTCCTTCACCGCGCACCGCGTCGATGATCTCCTTGTGCAGGTCGCGTCCGGTCGTGTCTTTGGCATCGAACGTCGTGACGGCAGAATCGTGCAGGGCAAACCCTTCGTGGTGCTTGTTGGTGAAGACCACGTACTTGCATCCGGCCGCCTTGGCCAACGCGGCCCACTCTTTCGCAAACCCTTCTTTCGGCTTGAATTGCGGCAGCAACCGTTGGGCATAGACATCCGCCGGCACATTGGCACGTTTTTGAATCCACTCCATTCCGCCTCTATTCCACTTCTTGTCGTCCCATTGGCCAGCCGGAATCGCATAGAGCCCCCAATGGACGAACATGCCAAACCGCGCCTCGCGCCACCACTTCATTCGCTCGTTGCGTTGTTGTGCCGTCTCTTGCTTGGCTGCCGGTTGCGTTTGAGCAACGGCGTTCATGGTCCAGCCAAGTGAGACAGCCGCCGCCAAAACAACACGGACACCAAGATGTTTCGTCTTCATCGATAAACAACTCCTCGTGCAAGCTTCACAGTGTGCCACGGCACTCCGTGCCGTGAAAGTATAGTATGGCACTACGTGCCATCAAACGCCCGCGACGGGGGCAGCCGACGCGTACCCCACGTCATACCAAATCAGGCAATAGCCCACCTTCGCAGAGTTTCGGTTTGCCAAACGTTTCGACCTGGTGGCCAAAGCCGTGCGCCAGGGCCATGAGCAAGCGGTTGTGCGCAACCCGTTTGTATTTCAGTGACCGGCCCATACGAAACCCAAGTCCGTTACCGATCAGCACAAACGGGATATCGTTCAAGGTATGCGAATTCCCTTTGCCTAGTTCGTTGGTCCAGATCACCAACGTATTGTCCAGCAACGTCCCGTCGCCCCCCGGCTCGGCAGTCTCGGCAAGCTGTTTCACGAGGTAGGCCACCTGTTGGCAATACCACTTGTTGATCTTCGTCAGTTTCGTCTGCGATTCCTTGTTACTGTCGGGATGATGTGACAGTTCGTGATGCGACTCGGAAATATCAAGCCAACGCATGCGTGCCTGGCCGACCGAGTTCGTATATTGCAACGTGGCCACTCGCGCCCAATCGTTGACGAAACTGTTGACCAACAAGTCGATCTGCATCTGGCTCAGTTTCGGCAGATTGTCGTTCGTGTTCTTGACATCCTGCTCCAATTCAGGCGGCTCGGCACGAGGAGTATCCTCGCGTGCCGCTTGGAGCTCGTTCTCCATCGCGCGCACGAAACTCGCATGTTCGTCCAGTAACTGCCGGTCGCGTGCACTGGCGACCTTGCGAATTCGACGCAAATCCTCGCGGACGTCATCAAGCACCGTTTTTAGACTCTCCTGGTCCTCGATGCGCCCATACATTTTGGCAAATGTCTGGTAGGGGTCATCGATGGGTGGTAACGGTTTGTTCGGGCCCGCAAAGACCCACCGCGTCCACGGATCGGCCCGGTTGGGCACGACGGCGCCCAATTACAACGACCCGAAGCGAGTGCGATGCTCCTTCTGTTGTTGCAAGAAGTTTCGAATCTCTTGATCGATCGAGATACCACTGGCCCACCCCGCGGGCGTATGCGAGCCACCTTGAACATTGCCTGGAAACAGCTCGATGCCGGTCAACAAGCAGCTCATACCACGCATGTGGCTGTCGCCATCTCCACGCACCCGATTACAGATACCGTGCAGTGTGACCAACCGATCCTGATACGGTTTCAATGGTGAGAGGATTTCGGGCAACGTAAAATCCGGCCCCTCCTCTTTCGGCCAGAACTGGTCCGGCACAATCCCATTGGGACTGAACACGAATACGACTCGCTTCTTTTTCACTGCTGTGTTCGCGTACCCCAAGCTGGGCAGATTCCAGATGAACGGCACGGCAGCCGTTGAAAGCCCCAGGTCGCGCACGAATTCGCGCCGCGTTCTTCGCTTGCCTTGTGATCGCACCTTCTCACTCCTTATTGGTTCCCAATGCGGACACTTCCACAATGGCGACTAACAGATCTTGAATATTGAAGTCTGATTTCGCGAACGCTTCTTGCAATTGGTCCATGGCCTTTGGACCGTATGCGCTGACCGGTTGCTTCGCAACGCTATGAAACAATTGCTCGACAAAGCAACCGTGCGTTTCTGGGCTGCGTGCCAGGAATCCAGCCAATTCACGCACCCCTTTGAACGTGACCTGCTTGCCACTCCGATCCTGATATCCTCCCGACGCGTCAACCGGTTTCGCATTTTCGGTCTCACGGAACCGACCTACTGCATCGTAATGTTCAAAACTGAACCCCAGCGGGTTAATCATACTGTGACACGTCTGGCAGGTCGGTTCCTTGGTCTGCAGAGCGACGCGTTCACGCGTCGTCAGGGTCGGAACCGCCCCTTCATCAGCGGGTGCCACGGCTATCGGCGGCGGCTTGAGAAAACGGCCCAGTAGACTGCGCACGACGAAGACGCCACGATGGATGGGCGAGCTGGTCTTATGATAAGCGAAGCGGGCCATCAGGTAGGGATGCGTCAGAATGCCCGCACTTTGCTCCGGATCACGCGGCATTTTCTGAAACTGCTCGCCCTCCACTCCTTCAATTCCATAGTATTTGGCAAGCGTTTCGTTCACGAACCAATCGTCGGCCAACAACAGGTCGCGGTAATCGGCCGTATCACTCCACACAATGTCGTCCAGAAACAGGTCCAGCGACGTGCGCAAACTTGACGCCACCGCGTCATCAAACCCTTCAAATCGCTTCGAGTCCTTCGAGATATCATCGAGATGGTCGATGTTCAACCAACCATGCAAGAAGTATGTCATCTTGGCGCGCGCACGCGGGTCGGCCAGCATGCGGCGTGCTTGCGCCGCGACTTGTTGGCGTGTGTGCAGCTTCCCCGCCTTGGCCGCTGCCAGCAACGGCGCGTCGGGAAGCGAATCCCAAAGCCCGAACGACATACGTGACGCGATAAGATAATCGTTCAGCTTCGCGTTATTGACACCCAGGTACAGAAAGCGAGGCGAGTGCATGACCAACAGCACCACTTTCTTCACCGCCTTCTCGACCGGCGCATCTTCGGCGAAGAACTGACCGACATAGAACTGCTTCTGCTGGTCGGTCAACGGTCGACGAATGGCGGTTTCGGCAAACCGGTAACAGAACTGTTGGGCTTTCTCGCGCCAGTCCCCCGCGTCAGGCTTGCTCTTGGCCAGTGCATCCAGGTTCGCAACAACCGCGTTGGCTAGTTCGATCGCCGCACTGGTCACCGCCTGCTCCCACGCCTGCGACACCGTGGTCCCCCGTTCGTAACCAACGCTGCTGTCGTCGGCCGGAAAAACCGTGTTGACAACGTAAGTCGGTGGGACTTGGTTCGACAACAGATTGCGCTGTGGAATCACTTCTTCCGACCGATGTGGCGGGATCCAGGTCAACTTGACCGAAGCGGTCTTGCTCTTGAATTTGAAATAATCAAGACGAATGGGATAGACCCGGCCACCGAGCAACCGGACCGTCGCACGATGGGTCTGCATCCCACCCGATGCGACCCATGCGTCGATCAACGGTTTCTGCATGCCATTGACCCACAGCTTGACTCCGTTCTCGGTCACCACTCGAAACTCGTAGTCCCCCGTCTCGTCAGCCAGCACCGATCCTTGCCATTGAATCGCAAACTCCTCGGCACCGATCTTGCCGTCTTCCGGGCTCTTTTCCTGAAAGGAAAACGCAACGCGCGGATCGGTTCGCTCGATTACGCGTTTCTTGCGGTTGAAATTTTTGGCGTTGTAATAACTGGCCTTGAGACCATGTTCCTTGCCTGGTTTCGCATCGCCCAGAAACACGGCCATCAAGTCCGCCACCGCATTGTCATACTGACGTACGGTCAAACGGGACAAATCGATTCGAGCCTGTGCCTGAAGTTGCTGCGTCTGCGGAGCATAGAACGTCTCATAGACGAACTGTGCCACGGTCCGCGCGGCCGGTCCCTTGCACGCGTCGGGATCGCTCTCGGGCATCGTTTCTTCAATGATGCGTGTCAAGTCAGCTAGTACATGAGCTCCCTCAAAGGGGCTCGTCCCCTCGTCGTCGACGCCTTTACCATCCGCGCCGTGGCAACCAGCACATTGTCGTTGGTAGATGGCCTTACCACTCTGATCGCCCTCGTCCGCAGCCAACAACACACTGGCCGGCAGCAAGCCGGCTGACAACACTCCGCCCAACAGTGAATTGACCAAACACTTACGTACTGTCGACCACACCACACGGTATTTCCAAACAGGTTCACAACTCATGATCGCCTCAATCCACCAAAGTAGGTACGTCGCCACGGTCACTCGATCGCAGCGTTCATTCTACGAAAAAAAACCGGCCGCGTGTAGCGACGAAGAAACACGACTGGCCAGCTAACCCAGCCTACTGAACAGACAGCCCTCCGTCGGACATGTCACACCATTTGAATGCGTGCCTGAATGCGCTCCGTCGCCCAGAGTCGCCCCGCGTCGTCAGTACGATGTTCGCGGCGGAACCACTTGTGACGGGAGGTCGGTCGATACAAAGGGACTCGAACCAAGTTCTGCAGCGCGATCACGCCGAAAAAAACCAGTCAGAACCCAGCCGAAGAGAAAGGTGAGCGAATGGACTGCGAGCGTCAACAGCAGACAGCCAATCGACACCGCAATAGCAATCGCCGCCAGATTGCCGCGCATGCCGATTGACACCAATAACGAGACCAGCGCCGCAACCGTCACGTACAGCAACAAACGCCTCAGAGAGTAACGTGGTATGAACATACGTCCGATTCTCGCAGATTCGACAACAGAAACAAGTATTGCTCACGGAGGCAGCAACACACTCTCCACGAGTGTGGAACGCCGCTCCGCGGCGTTAATCTCGCCTGAGAATACCGCAATTCGATTGTCGCCAATCGATGAGAAGCGGTCTGCAACGGCACGGAGTGCCGTGCCACTCTCGCCCGGGAAAGATTCCCGGGCTACACCTTAACGAGTCAGGCGTGCGTTGAGCCAGTTGGCGTGATCCCATTGATCAGCTCGATCGGCAAAGTCGACGATCAGGGCGATGCGCACGGCGTTCTGGACATCCACGCGCATCGGTATGGGATGTTGACCGCCACGCACTACGTCACTCTCAAACGCCTTGGCCCACCGGCCCGCATTGTCCTGCAAGTAAACGCGAAACACGACACTTCCGCTGCGACCAGCACGTTGGTCAATCGCCAGCTCGGCTTGCAACAGGTGATATCCTTTCGGCAGATCGAACGCCAGCCGCGAACTGCTGTGCATCCCCAACCCTTTCAAGAACACATCGTCGTTGCAGCGCAACTGGCCGCTGGCAGTACTTCGGTCACGATGATACGGCCAGCTGGATGCAAAAAACGGAATGTGTTTGTACCCAACCGGCTCGAGCTCCGACAGATACCGAATGTCGGTTCCGATCGGTTGCAGAAAAACCACCGCGTCAAACGGATTCGCGCCCGAAAGCTCGGCCTCCGTCACCATCCGATTGCCGGCCGCCAGAGTGAACGTCAAAGCGTCTTTTGAACGTGTCACGTCCGTCACCAACAGCCGGCTGCCGTCCCGCAAGCCAACCCACTGCGTGCCGGTCGCGTTCGCAACGCCAGCACGTTCGACAATCGTACGGTCCGCTGCATTTCCATTTGTGGTCCCTCGATCCGCTGCGAACAACAGAGCCGTTACACGCTGCAACGACAATGCGACCGGTTCCTGTGAACCGCGCAGGGCCCAACGGATTTTTTCCGGATGAAATGCGCCCGGCTCGGGCTTGACCATGTCGGGAACACGGCCACGCAGTTCGTCGCCGTGTTCGAACAACAGATGGTCTTCCGTACGTTGCTCAACAAACGCACGCAACACCAACGTGTCCCGTGCCAGGCTATCCAGCGGCGGGCGAAACAAAATGGCACGCACCAACGATCGAGGCAAACGTGTTTCCGGCCACATTCGACCTGCCACAACGACTGCATTCTTTTCGATCCCCAACAAGTCGACCACCAACAGACTTCCATCGCTGAGCAAGACCCATGATCGGCTCGGGCGATCTCGATATGCCCCCCACAACACCAACTGATCTCGATTTACAACCACGCTTTCATCGGCGGAATCGAATATCCAAGCGCCATTTTTTGCCACGCCGCGCAGCACCGCTGCCACCGCGCGGCCATCGCTGAACAGCGCAATCGGTGTCGCGGCATGTAGCGTCGTGACGGCAAACAAAAGACAACCCATGAACGCCAAGACGCGCGAATCGACGAGACTCACGGTTTTCGTCCGGAGAATACGTGCGTGGCGACCGCGCATGCTAGGATCTCTCTGCAAAGCGACAAGGTTCACGGCAGCCATTCACGGGGCAAAATTCGTGAACCGCAAATGAACGCTTCTGAACGCCGACAATCAACGTTGGAAGATCGGCAAGTAATTGTTGGGCATCTGCAGTATCAAGCAGGCCATCGCCGTGCCGTACTCTGGGCAAATCTGATCGAACCACGAGCCATTTTTCTTGCGTCGTGCGAGCAAGTCATCGCGAATCGCGGGATACCAGCGTCGCCAGTAGTCACCACCGGCATGCCACATTGCTTGGACGGCATAATACTGACCGTAAAAATAGTTACCCTCCATGCCGACCGAATCGGTACCCGGTCGACGTTCGGCTAGGTACTCTAGACCGCGTTGAATCTCATCACCTTCATAGATACCGGCGCTGTAGAGTGCCACGACACCGGCCGCTGTGCGTGCGAAGGCGCTCTCACCGCCGGGCAACATATAGGCGAACCCACCATCCGCGTTCTGGCACTGTTTCACGTAACTGGTACACCGATCAATCGTTTCATTGGCCACAAAGACGCCCGCATTGCGTGCCGCACGCAGCGCCATGATCTGGCAGATCGTGACCGAGATGTCAGCTTCACGCCGTTCGGGCTGATAGCGCCAACCTCCTTCGTCGTTTTGCGTGTCCACGATCAACCGCACGGCCTTGACCAGCTTGTCGCGTACCGACGAGTCCGGCCACATCCCATAGACCTCGGCCAGAAACAACGTCGCAAAGCCATGACCGTACATCGGCCCATGACTCGTGCTGCCGGCCGCAAAGATATAGCCGCTTTCCTGCGTATGCTCCAACACATACGTCACGGCCCGATTGATTTCACGCCCATACTCGCCCCGCCCAGGCGCGCTGCCGTTGGCCATGAATGCCAATCCCGCCAAGCTGACCACCGCGACGTTGCGTCGATACAAGTTCCCGCGAAAGGCACCGTCCGCATTCTGGTGAGCGGCCAGATAATCGAGTCCCTGGCGAATCGCCTTCTCCGTCGCGGGGTGCATCAATGCGGTCGCCGACGCCGGACGTTGCCCTTGCGCCCAGACAACACGGGGTACCGACCCCATGGCAATGCCGCCAACTGCCACCAGCCGCGCCGTCGCATCGCCAAGAAACTGTCGCCGATCCATTTCTGTCATCACGTTAACCCTTGGGGTGTTCTCATTCATCGCGATCCACACACGGGACCATTTCAGAACGCGTTTTGAAAATGGTTCCCAATGCACAATCGGTTCGATTTCAACCTCTATTGTGGAGCAAAACCAAGCGATCTTCGGCTCCGAGCCGCTCCTCCGCGAATCCTAAAACACGTTCTCAGGCAGCCACAACCGCACGTTTCCCTTCAGCACCCAACGCACCTACCCACATTATTGTTGAATCCCGCGATCTTCGGCTAGTCGTTTGTAGTAGTCTTCGATCAGTTTTCGATACTTTGGCAGGAACTCGATCGCCCCGGCGCTCTGCATCTGGCGGCGCAGACGCTGCGGCAAATGGCCCCAAAACTCGCCTTCCTCCCCCTGCATGGCGGCGAGTTGTTGATCCGAATCCCCTTCGCCCGGCTTGCCACTGCCGTTGCGAGCGGCTTGTTTTCCTGCCTTCGACGGTTTCTGGTTTCCCTTGTTTGACGAGCCCGGTTTGCGTTGCTTCTCGTTTTTTTGAGCCGCCGCCAACGCCTCAATCACGGCGTCCAGATCACGAACGATCTGCTGCTGAGTCTGTCGCGTCTCGGGCGAAACGTCGCGTTGCACCAGTTTACCCTCCACACGTAACATCTGGCGACCGATCCGCATCAGCGGGTTTTCCTGCCCCAGGTCAGACCCTTCGCCGCGTGGCTCAAGCCCGCCACCTGCCCGCAGTGCATCTCGACCGGGCGGAGTGTCGACCTTGCCTGGCACTGTCACTGCAGAACTCGAGCCACTACTGCCAAGACCCTCGAGCAACTGACTGTCGAGAGTTTCCTGCGACTTCCGCGTCTCCTGACCCTGTGAGCCCGTCGCCGATCGGGCTCGAGACTCTTGCGAACACAATACGCCTGGAAACGCCAGCCACACGCCCGCAAACAGGGCCATCACAAGATTATGACTCATACCGACTGCCTCCAATTCCAGTTTCCACTGTTTTCGATGCCATTCTGTTTAGCCGCTTGCAGCGGTTGACTAAGTCAGAGACCCCTACGGGCTTGCCCCGTAGGTGAACGAGTTTTGCCAGCTAAGACGCCGATACCAATAACTCCCCGTCTCCCCCACCGCCTTCGGCGGTGGGGGAGGCGGCGTTTCTAGCCCAATAAACTTCTTCACCCACCGCACAAGGCGGTGGGGGTCGATCCATAGCCAACCAAGCCTCAATGCACGGCCAACTTCATTCAGCTAAACTGTTACGAAAACACCTCTTCTTCGATCGTTAGGTACCGTCCTGTTCCAAAGCACGATCAAGCGATTCCAGCTGATCCACCGGTGGTGGCGCCGGGTCAACCGCCGGGTCACGTTCGATCGCATCGGTGCCGGCCCCTGTGTCAGCCTCGAGCAATTGCAACACGATTTCCGCGAGGCGTCGTTGTTGTTGCACCAGGTCTTGCTGGCGTGCCACGCGTGGCGCGTCCCAAGCCCCTTCGTTTCGCGCCAGCAACTCCGTCTCGCGATTCACTTGCTGCTGCAGCGCACGGACCAGCTTCAGCTGCGCCAGCATGTACTTCGCGGCGCGATTCTTTTTCTTGCCGCCAGGGCCTTTCGACGGTTTGGCCTGATCGTCCTCCTGTTGCTCGCGTGGTGCATCGGTTGCCATGGCGCCAAGCACCTGCTGCAGATACTCCATCGCCCGCCGTTGCAATTCTACCGTCTCGATGCCCGTATCGCTGCCCTGTAAGCATTGGCCAGCAGACACCATGCAATCGACCGTACGTTGCAGTGCGAATGCGAACGCAGCAACATCGGCCAACCGCAGGGCGACTTCGTCGATCTCTTCTCTCAACGTCGTCTGGTCATCTGCGAGCCCCTGTACAACCTGGCGCCACCGCGCCGTTTCCGAATCGGGCCCGGCCTGTCGCTCCGTTTCCGCCTGCTGCGTTTCATCGATCAATCGTTGCTGTCTCGACAAGAACGCGCGGACCGCCTGGCGTAGGTTCCCGATCCGCTGGTCACGTAGCGATTCGCGCGCTTCTGCCAATGCCTGCTTAACTTGATTCCGCGCCTCATCCAACTTAGCAAGGGCATCCTTTGCTTGCCGGCGCGTCTTTGCCAGATCTTTCGCCCCAGCTGCCTGACACGCACCGCCCAAACACTGCCCGCCCGCCTTGAGCGTCGCGGCGGTAGCATCCGCGCCTTGTCGCTGCATCTGCCGCGCCAGCGTTTGTGTTTGATGCGAAAGCTCTGCCTCTTCCTGCTGCCACTTGCGAAACTGATCGGCCGTGGCCGCAAGCGCGGATTCGGTTTCCTTGCTGAGCGTCTGCTGCCGACTCACAATCTGCTCCAGTTGGTTGGCTGCGGCGCGCAATCGATCGACCTGTCGATCGAGCTGGTATTCCCGCCGATTCGCCAAAATATCCTGCAGTTCCGTCAACAACTTGATCACAGCCTCCTGCTGATCGGCAGCCTGTCCCAGACGAATACGCTCCATTTCGCGTCCCACATCGCGCATCCGCCCACTGATTCCGCCTTGGCGAACCATATCGAGTGCATCCGCCAGTGTCGCTGCGGCGGTGGGATCATCTGCAACCAGTTTGCGCCGAGCGGTTTCCATGCCGCTCGCCAATGCACCAAACCGCAGCGCGATGTCGTTCTGCCGCTGCGCCAGACGTTTCACCGCAGATCGCTGTTGAGTATCCAGGTCATTCGGGTCGGTCGCGAGCGTCTCGATACGCAACTGCCGAGTGCGTGCGCTCACATTCTCCTGCTCGCGTTTCAAACGACCCACCTCACGCGCCAACCGCTGATAGTTGTCCCACTGTTCCATTCGTCCCAGTAGGCGCTCGAGTGTTTCGATGACCTGCCGTTGGCCCACATCAACTTGATCAAACAGCCCGATCAATTCACGCTGTCCAGCACGATCGATCTGCCGCGTGGCGTTCTGTCCGGTAGTAGCGCTCTAGCGCACGATTCTGACCGCATCGACCAGCGGATGCTGTATTGCGGCCAACGCCCCGCGATTGAGCTGTTGTATGGTATGATGAAACTGTTGCAAACGCGTCAGTAACTCCGAGTCTTCGAGGCGGTTGTTCCGTGCCTCGTCGATCAGGCCGACAATCTGTGCCGCGACACCGTCACTCGGATGTCCCAGCCGCTGCCGCACTTGCCGCTGATTCAACTCGGCAACTTGCAATTGATCCGCATCTTCCTGTTCCAGATTACTGGCCTCACGCACTTGAATCTTCAGGTCCGCCACTTGTGCGTGCGTGGAGCGTTGCAAACGCAAGACTTCGGCGATTTCCGCCAACAGTTCCGATTGCCGTTGCGCAATACGTTCTTGCAACTCTTCGTTGGAAATGAAGGTAAGACGACGCGTGGCACTCTCGCCCACCTGTTGCTTGTAGTCGATGGCGGTCACGCTAAAGTCTATCCATTCGCCTGGTTTCATCGATGGGATCCGCGTCAGGTCCCACCGCTGTTTCACGGTGCGCTGCATCCCTTGATCGCCATCACTCGTGGCCCGCCCCGACTCGGCAACAACCTGATCGGAACCGTCCCAAAGCGAGAAATGTTCCGCCTCTTGGTCCACCGCCGTTGAGCGTACAAAGTGCAATTCCACACGACGAACCGCCAGATCATCCTTGACAATCGCCTCGATCGGCAATTGCGCCGCAGCGGTGATTCGCAAGTCGGTGGCAGGACGCCGCAGTGATACCGTGGGTGGCAGGTCGCGAATCGCATGCACCTCCCACTGATCGGGAACGCCGACATCGAGACCGTCGCGCGCAAACAGTCGAAAACCGTAAGATCCCGATCGAACGATCGTCCAATCGGCCTCCGCGTCGTTCAATGCAAATCCACGCCGATCGTCGTCAAGCTGCAATTCGACCGTCGCAGCGTCGTGCATTGTATCGGTTTCAAGCCACGCTGCCGACAGCGGTTTGCTGGTGCGAACGCGCACGGTTGCGCGCGTCCCGATCAAGGCCTGGAAACTCCCATCAACTCGACGCGTGGCCAATCCTGCGTAAGCGGGTGGATGCAACTCGACTTCCCGCTCGATGATCCGCGGTGGCTCAACTAACGAAAGTGCGGTCCAGGGCATTTTCTGGTCGTCGCCCCCGGTGGCACGGTAGCGAAACGGGCGTGCAATACCGGCCAAACGATGGACCATACGGTCACCAAGCGGTTGCATGGAAAACGTCTGCACTTCGGCTAGGGAATCGCCTTCAAACCAGTAGTGTATCTCGACTCGGTCCGGCAACCGCCCGTTGGCGTCGGTCAACCTCGCTTCGAAATCCTGCCCCACCGCCAGGCGAGTGGGCGTGTCTTGCCATTGTAATACATGCCACCGCGGCCAAGGATGATGGCTCCACGGTACCAACATCCGCCGCGCCGCCAGCGAGACCGAAGGGCTATCCACCCAAAACAAGATCGCAATCGCGCCTATCGAAAACAGCGCCGCCACGAGTGCGCGCATCGGTTGCCTGCGATCGAAACAGCGTTCGAAATCAAGGGCCTCCGTCGCCGCTTCCGTTTCAGCTATCACCGCGCGACGTAATTCGATCGAGCCCGCATCATCGTCCCCAAGTGCTTCGGCGGCAAACGCAACGGCACTCGTCAACCGATCATCAAGGGCGGGATAGTATCGTTCGATATGCCGCGCCGCTTGCAATTCGGAACATCGATACCGCCATGCCACGATGACAAACCTCGCAAAGCTCCATGCCGCTGTCGCACAGAGAATAATGAAGCAGATCACCCGGATACCGACATCTTCGAACCGAACCAGATAGTCAATCGCACCGACCGTCAAGGCCGCAAGACCGACGCAAGCGACGAACCAGCCGATGCCATAAAGCCGCACCAACTGGCGCGCTTGCGATGCAACTCGGCGAACTCGATCTTGTAAGGTTGGCATCATCGTCAAACCCTTCACCGTTACCTCATAACCAACCAACTCGTTTGCGACCAAGCCACTCCGTGACCAGCAGTATCACGAACAGACCGGCCAACCAAGGCGAATTCCACACCGGGCTGGGTGGCAATGATTCAATACGCACCTGGCGGCCTTGCGGCAGATCTGCCAGCAAACGGTCGGCCGACCCAAGCGTGTAGAACTTCCCTTCGGACGTCTGTGCGGCTTGCTTCAGGTCGGCCGCATCCATCATCAACTTAGCCTGTTCACCGGGCGGTGGAACGACGGTGAACCGCCACGTCGGTGGTTTACCGTCAAGGCGTGGTACCACCACCCACACGCGGTAAGTGCCTTCGGTCAGGTTGCTGGCAGTCCCTCCAAACACACCACGACGAACGGCATCCCGCTGCAAATTGATGCGTTGCCGGCGACCTTGCTGGCGCTCCAACAAGAGAACAACTCCATCATCGGCGACCGGCGCCATCCGTTCATCGTAAAACCGAACCTGTAGGGGCACCGATTCGCCTCGGTAATACTGGCTCCGGTCGGGAACCACCTCGACCGTCCGATTCGCACCTAGCAATTTCGCCCGACTCAAATATCGGATCGTCTGCAACCAGTACCGCTGGTAGTACTGATCGCTCCCGTCGACGCGGGACCACAAATAGCTTTCATCAGTCGCGTGGAAGATCACTCGGCCAGCACCGACCAACTGCATGATCACGACGCTCCGCGGCCCACCGGGCAAAGCGGGGTCGGTTCCGACCAGCACGCGGGCGGCCACACGCGTGTCGGGCGCGGTCAACAACCAGCGGATGGCTGGCAGCTTGCTCCACACGTCCAAGCTCTCTGCCGGCGTAGCAGCCAGCTGCAGCTGCGGGCTGACCTTCCCCAGTCGCGTCGGCGTAACGGAAAACGAATCGTCGATCAGTGCTGCTTCATCCGGCAAGTGTACGGTACTGAGCTCGATGGGCATGAGCGTTTCCAACGGCGTGTTGCGGTACGCAAGGGGCGTGTGACGTGGCCCCGCAATGAACACCACGCCACCCCCTCGCTCGGCGACAAATGCGTTCAGGTTCTCCAAGACCGGGCGGCTCATGTAGGCTGGATTCACGTCCCCAAAAATGACGACATCGTAAGCAAACAACTCGTCGCGGCTGACCGGAAAAACGCGCATCGCCGTTTCGTCCAAATCGGTATACCCCTGATCCGCTTCCTGCAACACAGTCGTTAGCTGAATCACATTTTCCTTACTACCCAGTTTTACCTGTCTTTCCAGCAGCGTCTTCAGGAAACGAAACTCGAGACTCGGGTACTCCTGAACATACAAGACACGTATCGTTTCATCTCGAACGCTGACCATCTGGGAAAGCCGATTGTTGCTTAAGTTCGTTTCATTCCGCAACGGTTCCACTTCGACCACATACTCGAAGTCTCCCTGCTCGGTCGCACGCAACGCAAGACGCACGCTTGCCGACGTTCCGTCTCCGTCGAGTTCCACTTGGCGCTGAGCCAACACGCGATCCTGCCCCTTGCGTTTCAATCGCACGCTCACCGTCTCGGTAGCGAATCCACTGCCAGCCAGTTTGAAGTCGAAATTAACGACATCTCCCAGAAATACAACTTCATCCACCAACAGATCTGAGAGTCGCAGGTCGCGCGGCGGACGTTCATCCCCCACTCCCAACAGGAACAGTGGGATATGTTTCCGACGTGCGTAGTTGGCTACCTCGGAAATCGACTTGCCCTCGGTCGTCACACCGTCACTCAGCACCACCACCGCCGCCGTCGGACGACCACGCTGCGCTTCAAGAATGCTCTGCAAGCCATCACCCAAGCGACTCGATTGCTGAGTTGCTTCCACGGCCGCAACACGTTTCTCAATCGCGTCGGCCGACAGGCCCTGGATCCGCGCCGTCGTAGCTAGGAAGTATAGCTTGAGGTTGTACTTTTCACGCAAGCGATCCAACCAACCAGCCCCCGGCTTCAGCAGCAAACTCTTGGCCAGGTTGATCCGCGATGGTTCTTCCAAACCGACCGTATCAAGCCGCTTGCGCAGTCGCTGCATTAGCCGGCTATCACCGTACCGATCTGCAAACTCCATACTCCGCGAATCGTCCACCACCAATACGAGGTCCGGCAAATCGGTCCGATGACGATTGCGCATCCAGCCGTACATCATGACGATCACCAATGCGATCAACCCAAGCCGAAGGCCCGCCAACATCAAACGCGTGCGTCGTCCGACATCACCTGGTTCACGAAAATAGACCAATAACACGTAGGCCGCCGCCACGATAAGCACCAGCAACGTCACCCAAGGTGGCCACGGCCAAGTGTGGACCAACGTCACTTCAAGCCCCTCCCCAGCGCGCACCGCAGCACTCGCAGGCGCTTGCCCCAGCAACGGATTGAACCACCAGGTGCTCACAAAAATGAATCTCCAAAAACCAGGCTGCGCCCAGGTGTATAGATCTTGGGGCTTACCCGTATCAGATGCACTCTCTCCCACTCCCCCACTCCCCCACTCTCCCACTCAAGACTCTCGACTCTCTTCGCCTACGCAGTGGCGCGACCGAAAAACCATGCGAGCAACGTCTCGCAGAATAACAGCCCAAGGATGGTTGCCAAGATATAGCGGAAGAACGGCACCGGCTTAGCAACGTCGACCTTGATTGCCTCCGGGTCTTCCGTTGCTGCTTGGTGCTGCAACGGTTTGGGCAGCAACTGAGCATCAAAACGCTCCAAATGGCTTTCGGCCGTGTCCAGATTCACAGCAAACGGCTGGCGTTGTTCGGGCGTCTTGTCAGCAGCAACGTTATACACACCTCCCACAGACGTCTCGGTGTATGTCCATCGGTTCAAATCCCCGACCACTTTCACTGGCACACGTTGACGACGCCCCGCCGGGTCCTCGACCAGCACCGACGTGGCGGAACTGCCCGCCGCCAGCATACCGTGCAGTGTGTCTCCGACGCTGACGTTTCGCAATTGCGCGCGGCCACGCACGGCAGACCGCAACAATTGATGGACCAACGGCGGAAAGCTGGGCCAAGCCGCCAGCGCGGACCACGGCGTTGGCGGGTCCGTGGAACGATCCAACGAGACGACCGACGCGGCGGTCGTGACGATCAGAATGCGGCCGTTGCCGACACTTTCTTACACGATCGCCGGCATTCCATTCTGGAAGGCGAGCGCCGTGGTGGCGGACAATTTGGGATCGATCGTGACGTTAAGGTACTTCCAGACCGGAGTGGTCAACAACCCCGAGCGTTCATGCCCGCGAAACAACTTGACAACCGGGTGTTGATAGTCGAGCGGATCGAATCGGTACTCGCCCAACTTGCTTGGAGCATCGAGACGGGTTGAAAAGCATCGGTTCGTTCCCGCGTCAGGACCGAGGATCGAATTGTAGTTGGCCCCCTGCACCTGGTCGCCCAGGAAAACGACGATGCCGCCGCCCCGTTCCAGGAACCGTCGCAGCAAATGGGCTTCGTCGCTGCCAAAGCGTCCCACGTTACACAGAAAGATGCAATCGTAGCGCGTAAGATCCTCTTCCAGTAACGCGATTTCGGACCGGACGACCGGTCGCACGTGCGTCTGCAACGTCGCCGATGGCTCGAGCGCCAGCGCGACGTTATGCGCCGAACCTGATTTCCCCTCGACACACAAGACTTCCAATGTGCTACGCACAGTCATGCTGAGCCAGCGCCGATTATCCGCCTCCAAACGATCGTCGTTCAACCGCGCCTCGACCACATGCGCACCGGGCGTCTGAAATCGATGCACCGCTGATACATTCGCTCGACCGCCGGCCGAGACATTTGCTTCGATTTCCGCCACGCGCTGCCCATCGACCAGCAACTGCACTTTCTGTTGTGGGCGATCCTGGTTGCCGACGTTTTCAAGTTCAATATCAAGTCGTATCGGTGCGCCGACCGTCGCCACTCCTTGTGCAGCGGAAAGTCGTGTCAGCGCCACGTTCTGGCCACCACTCTGCCCAACGTCGAACAGCCTTAATTCGGCCTTTTGCGCCAATCGGCGCAGCGTCGCCCGCACCTCCTCGCCCACCACGGTGCCCCACGTATTTCGGCCGAGATCGGTAAAGATACAGATACGATGCTGCCGGAGTCGTGACTCGCGCGCCGAAGTTCGATCCAGCACGCGTTCGACTTCGGCCAACGTCGCCGTCAAATCAGCGCCACCATCCGTGCGCCGCAGTTGAGCAATCTCGGCCACCATGCTCTCACGATCAAACACCGGCTCGCGCACCACAACGGTCGGCGGATCGGCAAGGGAGACCAGCGTAAACCCATCACCTTGCAGGCTCCGTCGGACCAATTCGCTTGCCAACTCTTTGGCCGCCTTGAATCGTGTCGCGTCGGCGCGGCGATAGTACATCGAATAGGAAGCGTCAATCACGACAATGCTATGCGTATCGCCACCATGGCTCCCACCACTCGCTCCATCGCCCAGCAGCGCGACGATGGGGTCCGCCAAGGCAATCGCCAACAGCAAGAGAATCAAGATACGGATCGCCAGCAAGATCAATTGCTCAATCCGCCAGCGCCGCGCGTTCTTGCGTATGGCGGCCAGCAAGAACCGCATCGCCGCCCATGGTACCTCGTCATACTTGCGCCGACTCCATAAGTGGATCAGCACCGGCACCACCGCCGCGATGGCCCAGAGCAGCATCCACGGACTGGCGAATAGCCAGATGCCAGGCAAGCCGAATTGTGCTACCACCGCGTTCATGCAATGTGCTTATCTAAAAAGTGTGCTTATCGAAAAAGAGTTAGCCGTACAGCAACTGATCTGTGAGCCAGATTCCCCTTGCTACTTCTTGCAATGCTGCTCAACACTGGCCCGGAGGGCCAACAGCCCTCTTGCGGCCCGGCGGGCCAACACAACTTTTTTGCCAGAATCGTCAGGCTCCGATCACCCACAACACGGTCACAACGCATCGGCAGCAGCGGTACAGGCGTCGCCTCGCGTCCCTCAACTCACCCTCGCACTCGGCCCATCCGCGTGGCCAAGTAATGCGACAAGGCGGTACCAAGCGACTGGTCGGTGCGCAGTTGCTGGTAATCGATCCCATTGCGCCGGCAACCCATTTTTACACTCCGTAAATAATCTTGCATCTCTTTAACGTAGGCACGGCGCAACGAACGAGGATCGGCGGTCACCTTCGGCATCCGTTCAAGACCTTGAAAAATCGTCGGGCGAGAAAAAGTAAAATCGAGCTCGGCGGGATCGAGCACATGAAAGACGATGACGTCGTGGCGGCGGTGGCGAAAATGCTTCAAGCCGGCCATGACCGATTCGACGTTATCAAACAAATCACTCAGAATCACGACCACGCTTCGCTTCTTCATCCGCTCGGCCAACTCATGAAAAATCGGTCCTGCCGACGTCTCGGCAGTCAGCGGCGCGGATTCGAGCGTCTGAAACACTTGCTGCAAGTGCGACGGGTTGCTACTCGCGCGCACACGCGCGCGAATCTGCTCGTCAAACGTCACCAAACCGACCGCATCTTGCTGGCGTAGCACGAGCCACGCCAACGCGGCGGCGGCGGACTGTGCATACTCGAACTTCGACAACGGCGAATCGGGCCCGCGATAGCTCATGCTTTCACTGACATCCAGCACCAGTTGGCAGACTAGATTGGTCTCGTCGTCGTATTGTTTCAAGTAGAATTTGTCGGTGCGACCAAAGACCTTCCAGTCGACATAGCGCAAGTCATCGCCTGGCGCATACTCTCGGTGTTCGGCAAACTCGATCGAGAAACCGTGATAGGGACTACGGTGCAACCCGGCGACGTAACCTTCGACGATATGCTGCGCGCGAAGGTGTAGGCCGCTAAGCTTGGCCAGTGTCCGCGGATCTAAAGACTTCAGGGACTTTCCCACCGGTATCCTCTTCTTGGGCCACGGTTGGCACGGTTTCGATTAACTTTTGAATAATGTCGTCCGCCTTGATTCCCTCAGCGTCGGCGTTGAAATTCACCTTGATCCGGTGCCGCAAGACCGGGGGTGCCAGCGCTTGAATGTCCTCGTGAGTCACGAAATAGCGACCGTCCAACACGGCACGCGCCTTGGCGCCAAGAACCATGTACTGGCTCGCACGCGGCCCCGCCCCCCACATCACATACTCGCGGATAAAGTCGGGAACATTCGTTTCGTTATTGCGCGTCAACCGCGCCAACCGCAAAGCGTATCGAGCAACGTGGTCCGCCACCGGCACCTTGCGGACAATCTGGGTTAGCTTCAGTATCTGCTCCGCGCTGAGCATCGGAGTCAACGTAACGTGACGGTCGGCCGTCGTGCGTTTGACAATCTCCAGCTCCTCGTCTTCGCTCGGATAGTCGACCCACACGTGCAACATAAAGCGATCCAGCTGCGCCTCGGGGAGTGGGTAGGTTCCCTCCTGTTCGATCGGATTCTGCGTTGCCAATACGAAGAATGGATCGGGAAGACCATGCTTCTCGCCCCCAACCGTCACCTGCCGCTCCTGCATTGCTTCGAGTAACGCTGCCTGCGTCTTGGGGGGCGTGCGATTGATCTCGTCCGCCAGAATCACGTTCGCGAAAATCGGGCCCGGCAGGAAGCGATAATCGCGCTCTCCCGTCGACTTGTCCTCCTGGATCACCTCCGTGCCAGTAATGTCAGCCGGCATCAGGTCGGGAGTGAATTGAATGCGGCTGAATTCGAGCGCCAGCGCATTGGCCAAGGTCCGGATCATCAACGTCTTGGCCAACCCCGGCACGCCTACCAACAGGCAATGGCCGCGCGCGAACATCGAGATCAATAGCTGCTCGATAACCTGCTGCTGACCGACAATCACCTTGCTCAGCTCGCCTGTGATTTGCTGATACGCTTCGGTAAGTGCATTGACCGCCTGGCGATCGCCTTCCGGGAGTGTCATAGTAATGCTAACCATATAAAAAAGTAACTGCTTGGCCGATTGCAAGAATGGGCTGAGCCGGAGCCCCAACCTGCTTGCCCCGTAATTGAACGGGTCTCAGCAAGGCTTGGACGCGGCGTTTCTAGCCCAACAAACTTCTTCATCAATCGTACAAGGCGTTTCGATCCGATCAATAACCAACGAGCCAATAACCAACGCGACCTCGATGCACGTCCAACTGCAGACGCCGAAAGTGTTACCCCGACAATGTTATCCCATCGCAATGGTACCGCGTCACCTTTGGCACAAACTCCAGCCTCCAACGGCGTTGTGCCGTGGGTGAATCAGTTTGCCAAGCGAAGCGGAACACCACCCAAAACGGCCTCACTCCGCCCTCGATCCATCGCTGCGCGCCTCCCTGACTTCGCCCCAACTGTTGAATGCCGTAAGCCGGTCGGCGCCGGCGACCAATAGCGTTTCATCCGCGATGACCAGATTTCCGCCCGTTACTCCCAAGCTCCGCAGTTCGATTTTTTGACGAACTTGCCGGTTGCTGCGTTGCTGAAAAACATAAATAAAATCGTGCGTCGGCCAGAACACCTGGTCACCGGCCAGTACGGCACGTCCGTACCCGCGCGGCGTCGGCCCCGCATAGCCACGCAGTGCGGTGCGTGCAGGCGGAAACTGGTAATTCACGACGCCCGAATAGAGATCGATCCAATACAGATAATCACCGCTTGCCAACAGGTGCCCCTGCCCCACACCGGCTAAATGAATGGCATCGGCAGCCACATCGGCGGCCGTCGCCCATACCATCTGCCCAAACGGGGCATCGAGTGCAAAAATGCGGCGGCAGTCCGCCGGCGCCACAATCACGAGATCGTGGTGCATCAGGCAAGGAGTCTGATCGCGCGCCCAATGGCGATCGTTGTGCTCCAAATCATTCTCGCGCATTCCAGCGCGTGGGTAGCGGTAGATCCACCGCAAGGCTCCGTCACCGGCGCGCAGCGCGGCAACGGCGCCCAGATTCGTGTTGTAGTACAGCATGTCGCCGGCCAGCGTCAAAGCACTGTTCGCAATTCCAAACAAGGCCCCGCTGACCACTTCGCCGCGCAACACATCGCGTTTCCAAACCAACCGTCCGGTTTGGATGGAGAAACAAGCCACGCGCACCCGCGCACTCGCCGGATCGCGCCGCCGCATCGAAACGAACAGATGCGTCTCGGTCACGATCGGCGACGCCTCGAACTCCCAGCCACGCTCGCCTGGCGGGATCTGGTCGAAGATCAGTTTCTGTGTGCGTAGATCGATCCCGATCAGAAAGCTGCGTTGGTCCGCACGCACCGGCGGTTCGGCACCACCGGTCCACGCGGTCCCCATCCGCGCGAACAACCGCCGCCCCTCGATCGTCACGCCATAGCGAGGCACACCGATGTGCGCGGACCGGCGCGGAACAACCTCGCGTGGCGCCCGTGTCCACTCGTGAAGGGCGCCATAGGACAACGATTGCGGTTTCTCGCTTCGCTGATGAAGTGGCCATGCCGGCTTGCCGGTCGCCACGTCGAATGCTCGAATCATCCCTGGCTGTTGCACAAACACCACGCCGTCACTGACCGCCACATGATAGCTAAGTAACCCATCGGCGCGTTCGCCAACACGCAGGACACCGTCAGCTGACAGATCCTGATCGTCCTCCAAGCGTGGCAGCTTTATCTGCCACAACGGCTTTCGCGCCACATCGACGGCCTGGTTGGCGACGCGATTACGCGCCGCCGCTCCGCCCAACGTTGCCCAGCCACGCGGCTCGGCTGCGGCAGACCACTGGCGCGCATCACGCATCACGTCGGCAACCAGCTCAACATACTTGCCGCTGCGTCCGGCCAGCGTCCCTTCCACACCAGGATGCAGCCGCCGAAGCAACTCGAATTCCAACGCCGCCCGATCGTGATCACCTTCCAACAGCGCCAACACAATCAGCCGGGCACGCACTGCGGCGCAGGGAATTTCACTGTCGGGGTACGCCAACCATGGCAGATCGGCGGCATCCTGTGCTAGACCTTCCACAATGGTCGGCCACACTTCATCGAGCGGCCGTCCGCGCAGTGCCGTCCACCAACTGCAACCTGGTGCGCACCCAATCGCATTGGCAACGGCCGGAGGCACACGCAACGATCTGCTCAATCGCTCCCACGCACTGCGCGCCAACAAGTAATTGCCACGCTCCAGCGCCAACTCACCAAGCTGCAACAACGCCTGATCACCACTCGAACTCAAGAACAGTTCGTCCACAATCCGCTGCAACTGAACTTCGTTGGCGGCGGCAATCGCCTGCTCGTACCATTGCCGCGCCAACGGATCCACTCGACGACGATAGGTCGCTAGTGCCTCGGGGGCCCGCGCGTGCCAGGCCGCCAATTCTCGCTGGCAGTGCTCGCCCACCGTGGTGAATTTCGCGAACCCCAACGCCTTGGCCGGCGCGCTGACCGGCGCCTCAATCAACTCGGACCGGTGATTCTCCATGATCCGAGAAAGCGTCTCGACCGCATCCGCCCACTGGCCGTCCTTGACAAACTCGCGCGTGTGTTCCAATCCGGCCAATACGTCATTGCCAGCTTGCTCGACCTGAGCCGCCGCGAGCTCACCACTCCACGCGACGGACGATTGGCCGCTGCAAACAATTGTCAACAACGCCGCACCGCAAAGTATTGCCCAACAGCGGTTGTAAATGATACGGCTCATTCAGATGGTCCGTCGGCCACTCGCACGAATTCCAAAATGCCACGCGTGCCGCAAGGCACCAGACTGACAGCGACGCATCCTTCCAACGGGCGGTCGCGCATTGGACGACCGCAGTATTACCACGTTGTGAGAAGAGAAAAGGTCGTCCGCCAACGCACAACTGATTTGAAAACGCCACTCCCCACTCGAACCGATGGGACTCACCCGCCGGCTGCGAATCCTATTTGGCGAACAGATCTTGAGCGACAACAATCCTGCCCAGATCGTTCTTGCCCGGTTTGATCTCAATTTCGATCGTGCCACGGCGCCACTTCTCGGGCTCGCCGTTGCGTTTCACTTCGGCCACATAGCCCGCCGTTTCCTGCCAGAACATGAACTGCCACTTCCCAACCGGAAGGTTCTTGATCTCGAACTTCCCGTCCTTGCCCGTGACCGCCATGTACGGGTTATCGCGAATCATGACCCAAGCCTTCATCCAAGGGTGAATCGAACAACTGACCGAAACCGGCATTCGCTTCGGTATCGTAAACGTCTTCTCGATCGTCCCGCCCGAAGGGATCGTCTCGTTAAACGCCTCGCTGTCCTTCTTGGTCATGTTAACGTTGTGACCAACCGGGTCGCTGTTACCAATCACCAACTTGCGCGCGGTCCAGACGAGCGCGACATGGGGATCAAATCGGCAGCCATTGTTATCCATCTTCACTGGCTGCTTCTTCAGCGCAAGGTAGCTCGAGTGGATCAGTACTTTCCGCTTGTCTTTCCTGCTTTGAGTCAACACAACGATCACATTCCGCACACCCGTGGTCGCCGGATCTACGACCAGTGCTTCGCTGAAGATGTCGTGCTTGCCACAGACTTGCTGGTCACTGGTGATCTTCGCCTTCTCGGGGTTGGGAAGCGTTCCGTCAAAGACAATCTGGCCACTCAGATCGCCCCATTCCGCAGCGTTCAAGCCACTAGACATGCCGACCACAAGCACCGCTGCCATCACGCCAACCAACGTTTTGCACGTCATTGTTTTGCGCGTCATTGCCAATCTCCGTAGTTTCACACTCGCTGTATTACCCAATGCTGGTCTCGCCCACTACCTGACGACACTGCCTGATAACGTTGTCGCTTGCCCCAATCAGGCGAAACGGGACGCCTCCATTATAGGGGACGCCACGCCGGTTGCCCATGACGGGGCGGGTTTGACGCGGGTGACCACCTACTCGGCTGATGCAAAGGCGAGTGAGGTCCAGTGAAGGGGGCAGATCTATTTTTTCTTTTTTTGCTTCCTAGAGAATAGCGGGTCTGCGGCCACAAAGAGTGGCGAGTAGGGCTGCGAGGAGACACGGGCGCAAGCCGGGTTGGGACGGTGGGAGCGACGAGACAGTATCTTATGAATTTATAGCGATCTGGCCGAGAGTGCCATGGGAGTGTCAGTGTGTGGCAGCAGCGCGGTAGGTGCACACGATCCCCCGCACGTCCGTGCCACTGCTCATTCCGTACGTTTCCTAACGGCAGACACCCCAGCAAAGTCACGAATCGACGCGAACACGCAACCGCTAATGCCATTGACGCCTGTGCCATTGACGCCTGCCTCCGTTTTGGCAGCGTGGGCCCCCTGAAAGCTACGCAGCTTTCCAAAACGGAGGCAGGCGTCAATACAGGTAGAACAGCAGGTACGTGGCAATGCCGGTCGCGGAGAATACCAGCCACCACGATCGAGCATAACGCCATGGCGCAAGACGCACAGGATCAAGACGGACGAACAGCGCGCCGAGCGATAGCAGGGCCGCGGCCCCCAACAGCAAGAGGTGTATGCTCGTCAGCGCAAAGAAGCCACTCGCCCAGGCGTTGCCGCCTGGCAGGCAAATCGGCAAGCGAATCCAATGGTACATTCGATTCAAACCCCCTTTGGTCGGGCTCCCAAGAATCGACTCCTCGGTCTCGCTCAAGAAAGCCGTTCGCGAATCGATGGCCTCAAGATGAGCAACAACCTGATTCAGCCGTTCGCCAGCCATCGACAGGTTTCCGGAATCGGCGAGCACCGACCTGGCATACGACCAATCACTCAACCCCAATCCCGCAAACTTCGCTTTCCACTGGCGATCCAACTGGATCATCTCTTGTGAATCTGCCACGCTGCTCAACTTAGCTACAGGCACTTTGTCTGGCTCCACAGCCGACGCCTCGACGGCACTTGCCGCATCCACTGCGTTTGAGGACTTCGTCGCCACGGATTCTTCGGCCGGAACTTTCCGTTTTTGGTCGAGCAATTCCGTCTTCGCCTGGCAATAGTCGCGTAACAGACGAAACCATTGGCGTTGCCGCGCCAATTCCTGACGTTGTTTCTGTAAGCTGCTCTCAACCCTCGCCTGATTTCTCGCCAGCGGATGAACCTGATATGCCACCATGGCCAATAGGTCACGCCGTTGTTGCAGGTCATCCAACCAATGTCCCACTTCGCTTTCAGTCCAAGCCACCATATCCTTCAGTAGTTTGTCGACCAGTTCCAAACGCCGCGCGTCCTCGTCAGAAAACTCGCTCGGCCGTTCCACTCGACGCGTGTCCAACTCACGAAACAACTCCGCTAACCGCACGCGCACTGCCTGGGCATAGTAGAGATCGGCATTCTGATGGATCGGGCCGGCGAGGCTGCGTTGCCAGATCCCCACAGCACGAAGCTCTCGGTACTCGTAACTACGCAAGCCAACAAACAAGCCTGCACAGAGCAACGCAAATAGCAAGCTGCCGCGCGCCAGCACAGACCGATTTGCATAT
The DNA here is from genome assembly GCA_024277285.1 of Planctomycetota bacterium. The sequence continues at coordinate 3,234 of JAJRVM010000258.1, read as the reverse complement.
GCCATTCGGCATGCGAACCAGGCCGCCAGCCCCGCAGCGCCCAGCAAACCGGCACCAGTCGCTCCAAGGACGGGCAATAGCCCCACGTCGGCAATCGTTGGCCAAGGATCGGTGCGCCAGCGTGCAGCGATCTGCATCATGATCAGTCCACAGAACACGGCAATCACCGCAGCCAAACAAACTCGCAGCACCAAACCAAAAGGGAACTCTTGCAACGAGATGAGAGGTGTGTTGCCCTCTGGCAGAACGGCTTTCGAGTGTTCTTCGGAATGCGGCTGCACCGACAATGCAGCATCGGTCGGTCGCGCTGCGGCCGACGGATCGAGATGCTCCGGCTTTCGCTTCGAGCGGGATGGTTGGTTACGTCTCATTTGAGTGTTACATCAAGTCGTGGTGAGCGGGAATCGCAGCAGGTATTTCGCCAGCTGAAGCCGCCATGAATTCGTCTTATCGTACCCGCGTCACAAGCTTACTCTTCTGCCGCCGGCGCAGACGCGTCATCTTCTTCGGGTCGCTCGAGCCAATTGATCGGATCGAAAGGCAAGTAACGTGCATAGGCAACCAGGTGCCAGATATCGTCGTCACTCAATTGCGCGGCGACGTTGGGCATGGTCGTCCCCGGCACGCCGTTCTTGACCTTGACAAACAAATCCTCAGCCTCGTGGCCGCCTCGGTACAAACCTTCGTGCAAGTTGCGTGGCTGACTCTTGTACGGCGGCAGAGCGCCAAGTGCCAAATAGTCGCGCAGTACCGCCGGATTGGTCGGATCCAACTCTTTCGACCACTCGTCATAATCGTCCGTCTGGCCATCACCCAGAGCCGTAAGGCCGTGGCACGTCGCACAGTTCGTCAAAGTCGTATAAAACAGATCGCGTCCCCGAGCAATCGACTGCGAGCTATTGTAGTCGGCAGGGCGCGGTGGCACGGCCGTTACGTTCTCGTCGGTCTCAAGCCACGGCGTGATCACTTCCGCCGCAATCTCTCCAAGGATCTCCATCTGCTCAATGTGTGTCGTGCTGCTCTCGCGCAATTCGGGATCCAACAGCCATTCGTCTTCGTCCAGTTCAAACGCCGCCTCCTCAATGATCGCACGCTCAAAGATCCCGCGAATACTCAAATAACGTACGTATTGAACCAATGCCTCGCGTTCGACCTCGCGCAACAGGCGAAACGACGGCATCGCCGTTCCCGGCACTCCACGTACCAACACGTTCTGTAGATCAGCATCCGTCGGCGGCAACGTCGATGGCGTTCGCTTGAATTTGAAAATTCCGCGCCGATAGTTGCGTGGGTACGGGTTCAGCCCGCTCGCAAGCGGACCAGTCCCACTCCCGGAAATACCGTGACACGGGGCACACATCTTGCGATACAACCCGCGTTCGCCACCGATTCGCGAGTTTCCGCCCGATCCGGCTGCGGTCTGCAGCAACTTCAGATCCAGAATCGAACTGAGAGCAACACCGTCAATCTCCGGCAGTCGCGGTTGGTCAGGAGTGCCGAAGAAACGGGCCATCACACGTTGAATGTCCCGAACACGGTCCTTCATCGCGTTAGTCTGGAAGTCGTCCACTTCTTCCGCCAACTTCTGATTACGCATATACACCAGATTCGGCTCGAAGTGCACGTTCTGCTCGCCACACCCCATGACCGTCAACAGCGCAGCGATGAACCCCCAGCACGAAAAACTGGCCAAGCTATACCGGTACGTTCTGTCGCGAGCCACCCTGTCGAAGACAAGTGGAAAACAACGTTCAATCATGGTTAAATCAGAACCCAAATCTCTCTTGACGGTAAAGCGGCTTGCGAAAGTCAAAACCCTCGAACCCCCTGTGCCACTGACGCCACCGCTTGAACCGCCGCTCACTTGCGATCGTCCAAATCCACCACCTCGAAAACCACCTATCCCTGTACATGTTGGACTACGGCGCATGAAAACGGTGGCGTTTGGACTACGGCGTTTGAACTGCGGCGTTTGAACTGCGGCGTTTGAACTGCGGCGTTTGAACTGCGGCGCAGATCGCCCAACTCGTCGCATCAGCGCGGTTCCTGAAATAGCTTGGCCGCAACATGCACGACGCCCAAGTCATTGTCTCCCGACTTGATCTGCCATCGGAACCGTCCTCGTTTCCAGTGACAGGGCTCCTCCGACCGCACGACATCCGTCACAAAGGTCGGCTTCTCGTGCCACACGACGAATTCCCACTCTCCCACCGGCAAGTTCTTAATCGTGAACTTTCCGTCCTTGTCGGTCACCGCCATGTAGGGCGTATCCCTGACCAATATCCAGCCGCGCATCCACGGGTGGATCGAACAGGAAACCGATACCGGCGCACGTTCCGCCACGGCAAACCGATGCCGGAAACTGCCCCCCGACGGAATCGTCACGTTGAGAGGCCTGTTCTTCCGAGCGTCAATCATCGCGTTGTGGCCGATCGGGTCCGAATTCCCGATCACCAGCGTCTGTCGCTTCCATAATAGAACAACTCGTGGATCAAAGCGACAGGCCAGATTGTCGAGTCGCCGTGTCTGCCGCGCCGTCGCCGCATAACGAGGATGCACCGGTACCGTAACGTCACGGCCTGGCAACAAGTAGATCACGACGTTCTTGAGTCCGTGATTCTCCTTGTTCACCACCAGCGACTCGTCCACCAAGCGATGCTTGCAACACTCGTCCTCGTCTTTCGTGATGCGTAACTTCGCCGGCTCCGGCGGTTCGCCATCGTAGACATACTGGCCGCAGAGATTCCCCCATTCGCCCGCCAACAGATAGCCCGGTAGCACGAATCCGAACATGATGCCGATCACGCAACGACGGCCCTTCATCTTTCGTCCCTCGTCATTGGTAAATCGTTACTTACGAAGAGCTGCGATCACAAAGTGACGCTGGCCAGCTAAGCTCTGGCCCCTGGCCCCTGGACTCTGGACTCTGGCCCCTGGACCCTGGCCCCTGGACTCTGGCCCCTGGCCCCTGGACTCTGGACTCTGGACTCTGGACTCTGGACTCTGGCCCCTGGACTCTGGCCCCTGGACTCTGGACTCTGGACTCTGGACTCTGGACTCTGGACTCTGGCCCCTGGACTCTGGACTCTGGCCCCTGGCCCCTGGACTCTGGACTCTGGACTCTGGACTCTGGCCCCTGGCCCCTGGACTCTGGACACTACACTCTGAACTCGAAGCTCTCACTCGCCTTGCGGGGCCACGCTAATCGGCACGTTTTGCTGCAGGTACTGATCG
>JAJRVM010000257.1 GCA_024277285.1 Planctomycetota bacterium | reverse complement strand
CGCGCGGCCAGGAACGGCATTTCGCCCTGCTCGATATACTCCGTGCGCTGCTCGCCTCGACTACGCCACGGGTGGGCAATGCCGGTTGCAAAGTCGACCACCCCGTCGTCGTCCAGACAGAGTGCCTGCCAGATTTCGTAGGGGCCGTTCGATTTGATTGGGATCCACGCTCCCAACACGATCCGGTTCCGCAGGATCCACGGCGCGACCACGACGATCGAGCAGAGCGCGGCGATCGCCAACGGCTTGCAGGCGCGCAGCCATGAGCGACTCAGCAGGCGATTATCGCCACTCCTTGGCCGCCACCGCAGCGCGGTTACCAGTGCCCAGACCGCTCCCGCAATGGGACTGCACAGCGCCGCCAAGCCACCCAATGCCCCCCATGCGACCACAGCAAACGTTGATTTGGGCGCGGTCCAGAGCGCTACGATGCCCAGCCAGATCGCATTTACCACCAGCAGCAACAGCCACACGTCGTGCGTGCATTGGAACAACCGGTAGAAATGAGTTGCGAACCCACCGATGAGAATCATGTAGCTCAACCAGAGGTGTCCGAGTCGTCTTCCTTCGCACACCACCAGCAAGCCGGTCAGGATCAAGGCGAGTGTCTTGATCGACACGATCAGCTCCACGACCACCTGGCGATCATCGTCTGCGGCCCAATAGAGTCCGGCCAACACGTAGGGCAACACGGGCGGCATCCAGGCGGTCGGGCCTGACGGCTCACGAAACGGATCCGAAAAGCCACGCCCAGAGCGAATAGCGTGGGCGATCTCGTCGTATATCGCGCCCAGTTGTTGGTTGTTGTCGCGCCGCAGCCATTGCAGTTGTTCGGGGTTCTGATACTTGTAGTCCGCCACGGCGGTGAACGCCAGCACGATGCCAACAACCGCAATGAGATCACGTATTCGCATGTGGGTACCAAAGGGGCTGTCCGCAATCGGCTTTGATTCTGGGGGCTGTTGTTTCGTAACCGTTCATCGATAGGACGCCGCGAATGGCCCGTCCAGGAGAGGAACCGCTAGTATACGCTATTGCCCACTAATGCGAACTGCGTTTCAGCCAGGGTGGCCCCGGCCGCGCTGAGTTCTTTGCTCGATTAGCGTCCATTTGCAGTTCCCCTTTCTTGGCTCTTGGCCGTGCGTAGAGCATGACCCCGTACTGATCGCTTTCGCTGAGTGTGCGAATGGCACGATCACGCGTGAAACGGCGTTGTGTGATCATTGTCATGCCGAGGGGCAAGGGAATCGAACATTACCAAGTCTGAAACCATCTGACCGAGTTTATCCCGGATTACTTGTCGGGCAACGCGCGCACAACTTAACGTAACATGAACGATCGGCCCCACGCATTGAACACTCTAGTTGTGTTGTCGCACCCGGCTTCAGCTTTCAGGTTCGCAAGGCCGATGCTCACGACCAGACATCCTATTGTCTTGGAGGAGTGCGTGCCGTCGGCAAGACAGGACTCACTCCTCTCTTTTTTGCACGCACCCGCCGACACCAAGAAAAAGCGACGGGATTCACGAGAGATTATACACGGGCGGCGTCCAGGCGGGTTTGTTTTTGACAAGTGTTCTGAGATTCCCGCCGTTCATTCCAGGCTTCTAGTCTAAGACGTAGCATTGGCCGCGTATATTTCATTCCTTACCGACACAGCTGACGTTCGCATAGACTTTCGCTATCTGCGTAAAAACCGGATCGCCATTTATGTCCAGCACTTGTTCGTCCTTTTCACATTGAGTACTTTCGCCCGGTTTTTTCTTGCAACGCCACTGTTCCAGGCAGTCCTTGTTATTGTATTCCTCCGCCCGCGTGTCGTTAGTGGACGTATATCGCTCAAGACTGTAAAGCCGAGGATTGTACGTGGCTGGATAGTCCGAACAGTTCGCGCCAGTGTACCCATCTGAACACGGATTTGGATCCATGCATTGTACCGCGGTCGACGGGTACGTTCCGTCGCAGTCATCGGCGAAGACGGCTGCAATAACCGCGAAAGGAGCGCTCAGCAACAACAACCAACCAGCAAGTCTTGCTACAAACAACATCTTCATGACGTGATTCCTTCTTCAAAAACAAAAAACGTAATCAAGCACTCTTGCAACAGAGTTCTTCGAATCGTCAACGAGTGTCACGGGCGCCCATGCGATACCGAACAAACGCAATACTAGCGATTACTGCAAGGATCAGTGATGCGATAAGGAAAGGGAAACGGAGGCGTGACACACCAGTCTCGGTCCCAAATGGAGAAAACCTAGAATTGGTAGCAAGTTTTCCGTTTTGCAACGTCAGATGTTTGCTCCTGACCATGAATTCCGTACCGTCTGGGAGGTTCAATCCTGTCGCCGCGAATTCGCTGTCTGGAATGATTTCGCCAAAGCTGGCTGACTCAATGACCATGATTTCTTCCCGCTCGAGTACGTCATTCATCAGCGACCGATAAACTACTTTCTTCGGAAACCACACCGATCCATCTGGGTAGAAGTGGGAGGTGACACGCAACTGAGAGACAAGACGATAGTCTCGTCCTGTCTCTACGGACTCATGCTTCACGAGCGTGTACCCTTTTTGGGGTGCGATCCAAGTCGTGCACTGCAAAGGAATCTTCGTGTCGCAAGTATAGTCGCACTGCCATACCAGTTCGCCGTCAAGTTCTACTTCCTTGAGGGACACTAATTTGCGGTCCGGTCGCAAGAGGAGGTCCTCCAGTCCGTATTGAGAAAGAGAGCTGAATCCGGCGCAAACCATGCCAAGCACTCGCGGGTCGGGAATGCCAACATCAGACAAGGATCGCCCACCTCGGTCATTGACGGTTATCGGAGAATCGGGACGACTTGACATTACGACCTCGTGCGGCGTTAGGATCTTGTAGTACATCGTTGTCCCACCTGGACGAGTCCAACGGCAGTCCATTCGATATCTCTTCCGGTCAAAAACCAGGGAGTACTCTCTTGAAATGCGCTCGTACATGGGTTGGGACGCATTCTTCGTGTGTCGGACGGACAACACGATTCTTCCGCTTTCGATTTGCCGCCGATTCTCCACCGACTTGGACTCGATCTTAATCAGCTCCAAGTCGTTTGCCTCCATTGCAAGCGAGATTCGATTGAGAATGAGAGGGAATACGACTCCCGTGAAAGCGATTAGGATTTGTTTCTTGTTCACTCGAAGTGTTCCCCATTGTCGAAGTTCAGCAAGTCGTTGCAGTCGGTGTGCTCTCAATGAACACAGGTCAACGGAACACGTGTTGTAGGCACTCGTACACTATTCGTAAACACAATCAAATCGGCTCTTCCCGCGTCGCGTCTGTAGAGATGTGGATCGAAACCCACTCGGATTCGGTACAAACCTCCACTCACGTTCTCAGAAACGACACGTGCAGTGAAAAAGCGTTTCGTGCAGACAACCCGTTCGACCCGAAAATCGTTAACATAGCTGGACGAAACATCGACAAAGGCAACAGTTTGATTATCTGACAAGTCAAACGTTAGTCGACGTGGCGTAATGTCATACTCGGGATCAACCACTGCACGCAGGTGTAGTTGGATGCCATACGTTTCGTCGTCGTCAGCCCGCTGATACAGAACTGCCACTCGCGTAGTAAGTTCACCTTTCGACGTTCCCGAGGAAAAAGTGACCTCCAGGTCTGTTTCTTCTCCTGGACGAAGAACTGACAGTTTTGGATGACTGGTTGTGCACCGACAAGTCTTCTCGACTCCCGTTATGTTGATGGTAACATTAGATGAGTTCAACAGTCGAAACCTAGCTGTTCGCAAGGCTTGTTGTCGCATGATGCCAAGATCGGCGAACCGCCGGTCTGCCGTCAAGCTCGGCGTCGGCTCGGATCGCACAGCATACATCGCCGCCAAGCATGAACCTAACATGCACAAAACAAACACCACAAGAAGCAAAAGTCGGCTCATGGTAGTCCTCAGCGATTGATAACACATAGCACTGTACCGTTACATTGCGTCAACTGAACCGGCGTCTCCACGAACCAGTCCCTTTCATCGTTCAACCGACCGAGCACGCATGCGGTGTTGGTTGGAAGTACCTTCCCACTCAACTTGCCATACGGCGGTATTTCAATCAGCGCCACGCGCGGCGCATCGG
>JAJRVM010000019.1 GCA_024277285.1 Planctomycetota bacterium | reverse complement strand
GAGCTTCAACCCTCCCCACCACGCCAAATGCACCTCCCCGGTTTTGAACCACCTGCCCCCTATCTGCTATACTCCTTCTGAGTAAGGCGTCCCCGCCCGTCGCGGCGCCCCCAAACTTCAACGCACGATCTATGCCTGCACCTCCTGTGCCTCCATAGATCGCAATTCGTTCGCCGGCTAAAGGGATCGTTGGGCGGCCGAAAAAATGGTGAGTCGTGACTGTTCGTGAAGTTCTGCGTATAATCGAAGACGACGGTTGGATCATGGTTACTCAGAAGGGCAGCCATCGCCAGTACAAACATCCCACCAAATCGGGACGGGTGACCGTTGCTGGCCATCCGAAGGATGACGTTGCTCCCGGCACACTTAACAGCATCCTGCGGCAAGCCGGACTCAAGGACTAGAACCATGCAAACCAAATACCTAATCGTCATCGAAAAGACGCCAAACAACTTATCTGCGTTTTCGCCTGACTTGCCCGGTTGTGTCGCGACTGGTGCAACCCAAGCGGAAGTCGAAGAACGAATGCGTGATGCGATCCGCATGCACCTTGATGGAATGCGTGAAGACGGGCTGTCCATTCCTGAACCATCATCGGTTGCAGAGTACATCGAGGCATAACGGTCGCCCAGCATGGTTTTTCCGTAAGCCAGTTACGCGGACACCTTCAGGCGATTCCCCTTGGCGATGCCGTTGATTGGCGATGGTTCCAGTGGCGGCAAACCTGATAGAATGCAATCGAACATTCAGGACGATCTGATCAAATGTCCATCGACGGTGAGGTCAAAGGCATCCGGTGCTGCAAACGCCGGCGAACAAAGCGGTGTACCGGAGCGGCGAAGTCCGGCGGATTGGAAGTTGAGAATCAATCATCGCCGCCCGGTGACCTTTAACGTTCTGTCCTCGAACCAATTCGCATGACTCCAGCTCTCAAACAATTCTTGACTCGCATCGGTGAACTGGGCGGTTCGATCAATTCCTGGGTCTACGCCGACTCAGATCGACCAACACTAACTCATCCAGCGAATCATGAGTCTGTTGGCCCACTCGCCGTCGACGACAACGGTGACGAACTGACCGTTGAGATCGGAACGAAGCATCACACGCATTATTCTGGCTACAACTTTGACGGTGACTCAGACGAATTACGATTGCTAGCTGCTTCAATCGCTGCCGCTGATTTCGTTTACGACGTGATGATGGATCGGGTCTGCATTACGGTTGATTATCTGCACGAACGTTGCATCGGCTCGTCTCACTTTTACCTTGACACTGAAAACACGACGGCGGATACTGTTCGCGATACCTGTATCGGACTGAAGGGCGGCAACATTCGATCAGAACGTTACCTCTGGTCTGGCCCGATACCGGAACAACGGACAGAACATTGACATGCACGGGAGGACGGCTTGCGTCGTTTGCCCCAATGGAACATCAATCGTCCGTCCCCCGTGATGTCTGTCGTTCTGTCGCAAGCAACGTTGTCACGATCTCACTTTCGCGCCAATCAACAAGGCTGAGTTCATACATAAATTAGGTATTTTCTTTGTCGCATTAATTCTTTGTTCGACCGCTTATTGCTGTTCAACTTTTTGTCTGAACGACGGCCAGCGGATTATTTGCGGGCGAAACATGGACTTTCATGTCGATGGCGGGTTCATACTCATTTGCCCCAAGGGCGTTACGAAAGTCCAGTTGCCATCGCAAAGTGACATGAGCGGTTTCAAGCCGATTCAATGGACATCGCGCTACGCAAGCTTGACCTTCAATCTGTTCGCTCGTGAGCTTCCTTCTTCAGGTATCAACGAACGCGGCCTCGTTGTCAATGAAATGACATTGACCGAGGCCGTCTATCCTGCGGAAGATGATCGTCCGGCGCTCATACCGCTTCAGTGGGCCCAGTATCAGTTGGACAATTGTGCGACTGTCGAAGAGGTTTTGGCGACGGATAAGGTAATTCGCGTTGTCGGTTGGGGCGGCGGTCAAAGAGATCGAGGTCACCATTTCCTGATATCCGACAAGAGCGGGGAGTCGGTGATCATTGAATTCATAAATGGGAAACGTGTCACTCACAAAGGCCGATCTCTTCCCTGCCATGCATTAACAAACAACACGTATCAGGATTCAAATGAGTACTTGACACGGCACCGGAGATTTGGCGGAGATCAACCAATTCAACTTGGTCCAGACTCAAAGAATCGATTCGTCTGTCTGGCCGACAAGTTACAACGGTACGAACTGGTCAAAGACCAGGTAGATACCGTCAATTATGCGTTTGAATCGTTGGGACATGTGGCGGTCGGCAATTCTACTGTCTGGTCCATTGTTTTCGATGCCACGAACCAACAGGTGTATTATCGAACCGCTGCCAACCCGCGAATCCGTACGATCAACGCGAAGCAACTCTTTAACGATGTCCAAGACTCGCAACTGATTTCGATTGATAACAGCGGCGAAGGAGATATCACAAATGAATTCGTTGATTACACTACCGCGCGGAATCTCGACTACGCGATGCAATTCGCGGTCAAGTATTATAACGGCGAAAAGTTATCCGAGGAGCAGATATTGGCGATAAAACTACTCGCGACGTACCCCGAATCTTTTGAACGACCAAAGAAATAGTGTGTGACGTGTTGACGACAATCGTTATGTACCAATACAACATAACGAATAGCAAACTATCCCTCCGCTCCCGGTCGAGATAGTTTGCTATTCGTTATGCCGCTAAACCTCACCGTACCAAATGGTGACAATATGACACTCTCCGAAATACTGCCGGCAATCCAATTGCTGCCGCGTGTCGACAAACTGCGGCTCATACAACTACTCGCTGCGGACGTCGCTCGCGACGACGGGATCGCACTCGACGTGGCCGACAAAACTATCCCGATTTGGTCACCGCATGATTCGTTCCAAGGCGCTGCCACATTGTTGCGCGTGCTCGGCGAAGATAAGGTCACGTCCTGATGCCAGAAGCTCAACGCTTTCCCTATGTTGAAATCGATCCAGCACTTGGTGCTGCAAGCGCGCTGCCATATGCCTCGCTCACATTGCAGCACGATGGCAATGTTGCCAATGTTTCCGCACTGGTTGATAGCGGTGCAGCACTCAGCGTTCTGCCCTATGATATCGGCGTTCAATTGGGTGGCGTTTGGGAACAACAGGCGATCCCGGTACAATTGACTGGCAATCTTGCGGATTCCGATGCACGGGCCATCCTCCTGGCGGCAACGATCGGTCAATTCGATCCTGTTCGTCTGGCGTTTGCGTGGACGCGAAGCGTCTGGGCGATCATCCTCGCGCCGAGTGGGTAAAAGGGGGAGCGAGCGAATACGAGGCCCACCTTCAAGCCAGTCCTGACTTGTTTTGGATGCGGAAAGAAGACAGTTTGGTCGAGATGACGGAAGACCGGCTGCGGGAAATCTTCGCGGAAAGTGGCCATGATTTCTCCGCCGATATCTGCTGCGATTTGACGGTTACTGATCTCGATACGGATGCCATCGATGACTTCCGCAAACGCTGGATCGCCAAAGCAACCAAGGCGGAAGACCAACAACTGGTCGAGCGACTGCAATCATTGAGCGTCGAGCAACTGCTGACGGACGCCGAATCCATGGTCGATGGACTGCTGACCTATGCTGCGTTGATCCTGCTCGGAACGCAACGAGCCGTGGGCAAGCATCTGGCTCAGGCAGAGATTGTGTTCGAGTACCGCTCCACCGATGTTTCCGGCCCGGCACAAGACCGGAAGGAGTACCGTAAGGGCTTCTTCTGCTATTACGACGAACTGTGGAATCAGATCAATCTGCGCAACGACAAACAAGATTTTCAAGAAGGTCTGTTTGTGACGCCAATCCCAACGTTCAACGAGCGTCCTGTGCGCGAAGCGGTTTTGAATGCGGTGAGTCACCGTGATTACCAACTGGGCGGGAGCATTTTCGTTCGGCAGTACCCACGCCGTTTGGAGATCGACAGTCCCGGTGGCCTGCCGCTGGGTATTACGGTTGAGAATATTTTGGATCGTCAGAATCCACGCAACCGTCGAATCGCCGAGATCCTAACTCGCTGTGGCTTGGTCGAACGCGCTGGTCAGGGAATGAATCTGATTTACGAAGAACTCATCAAACAGAGCAAGCCAATACCTGAGTTCTCTCGAACCGACCAATATCAAGTTGGGCTCACGCTGCACGGCACTGTGCAAGACCCGGCATTCGTTCGTTTTGTTGAAAAAGTATCGAAGGAGACGACGGCATTTTTCGGCACGCACGATCGGATGGTGATGGCCGCAGCCAGCCGTGGTGAAAAGCTCCCCAAGGGTGGTGAGAGCCGAGTTGCTCGGTTGATTGACTTGGGGATCATTGAACGCGGCAGAGGCCGCACGTACATGCTGTCCAGAAAATTCTACGAGTTCGTCGGCAAGACAGGAGCCTACACCCGCAAAAAGGGCTTGGATCGGGAGCACAATTTGGCCCTGTTGCTCAAGCACATTGAGGACAACAAGAAAAACGGTTCGAGGCTCAGTGAGCTTTGTCGGGTCATTCCGTCTTTGCCGAGTACCCACGTTCGATCGCTGCTGCGAACACTAAAGCGACGAGGAAACGCACACTCGGTTGGCAAAACACACGCCGGGGTCTGGTATCCGGGGCCGGGGACTTCCCCGAACACGGAGACAGGTTCGGAGGGCGAAAATGACCTATAACGACGTAATCGTGACGTAAACCGACGCGGACACGTTTATCCGCAACCTCTTGTTTGGATACGACTTGCGGCATTGCGACGGGCTTCTGGGTGACCTAATTTGACCTAATTTGACCTAATTTGACAACTCGTAACAACACAACTTCGGTGCGCCCTGTTGGGCCCGATCCAACTTGGTGGCAAATTGGCGGGCATGACGCACAATTGAGAAGGGAATGGAAAAGTGCAAAACGTGTTCTATCCTATGGCACTCACCTTTTTTGACCCACCGGTACTCACTTCTTCTGACCCTTTGGTTCACAGCGGGTAGTGGTGTCGGCGCGGTGAAGCGGGGCAGCGAAGCGGGGTTGGTGGAGCGAACGGCCGATTAGAAGGGTGGCGAGAGAAGTGCGTTCCAGTCCTTGGCCGCTGGGCGCAGCCGCTGGATGTCCGGGTAGAGACGAATCATCTCTCGGGATGCCGCGTCACCAGCAAGGTCCGCGTCGAAGCCACAGTCGACTTCATAACCGCGATCGAGAATCGCGCGGAGCCAGAGAGGGTTGGGGCATGCTCCCGAGGTAGAGATGCAGACTCGGTCAGGATAGAACATGCAGCAGCTGATGGCATCGATGGCCGATTCACAGAGTACGACCCGCGTTGGTCCTTGTGCGCCGACCCAGAAGTAACCCGAGTCCTTGCGAGTGCCCGGCGCCATGCCGCGCCACACACGCGCACTGGTTCCACGCAACTCGGCGCCGACGGGCCGGTTCGCCTTTCCCGCGACCAACAGAAAGACGGCATTGCCTCGGTTATCGGCATACAGCTTGCCAGCTTCAATCAATGGCTCAAGCACCCACGATGAGAGGTTGCGGTGCTGGGTGAGATAATTCCGCACTCGAAGAAGCTTGGAGGGGTCGCGATCTGGCAAGCGGTAAAGGGCTAGTCTTCAACACCAACGTGGAACTTACCTTCTGAAAGAAAGACGTCTCCGTCGGCCTTTCTAAGAGAAGAGAGTGTCACCGAACGCTTCACAACGTATCTTCTGCATACTCGATCACGCCCGTCAGCAGGTCATAGAACGCAGTCACTATCCTCACACCGTCGCTCTCGATCGTCAGACGTATGACGTCCGATTTTTTGACCAGTGCGATTTCTTCTATTTCCCGCAGGCAGTCTTGCTCGTGGCGTTTCCATCCGTCATTGCCGTGCAAATTGTCAAAGACCATGCGGGCTGCTACGGTGATTTCATCGGGCTCTCGGACGTGCCTGCCTGGATTTTATTGCGGAAATGTACACCACGAAAGTCGATGGGCCAATTCACCGGATCATCGTGGGACCGATTTTTTCGCCACTTGACGAGCCAAACACCCTCCGCTAGTTTGACTGGTTCTATTCACGCTGGTTCACGGACGCGCCGAATTGCAACTCGTTTTTCCTGGCGACCTTATCTCCAGTTCCAGAGACTTCACGTTCGGCACAATGATTGTGCCGGTATCGTAGCTGGCCATCGGCGTAACGGCCCACGGGAGCACCTTATGGCGGAACAGTCTGATGTGAGACGTGTTGCCTTTGTTTCCACGCGAATCGCGGGAACCGACGGAGTCTCGCTCGAAATCGCCAAGTGGGCGCACGTG
>JAJRVM010000256.1 GCA_024277285.1 Planctomycetota bacterium | reverse complement strand
GTCCAACTTTCGATCGGATACGGATACGTTGGGGACAGGGGCTGACCGGCGTCCATCTGCTCTAGCAACAGTTTGGCGCGAGATGCAACGAAAGGATTGGTGTCATTCGTATCGGCTTCGATCTGGGATCGCTCGGGCAGCGTGTCAAACGGCAAATCGATCTCCACGTAAGCAGTGCTTAGCTCCGGCGCGACGGGCGTCGGATCGTCCTCAAGGACTTGCTTGACCGCAGCGGCAAGTTCGTGGCCGTATTGCCGCGCCAATGCCACTTCGCGACGAGGCAACGGGTTTTGATCGCCGCCACAACCGGCCCAAAACAGAGCGGTGCATCCGGGAAAATCTTGTTCGAGTGTCATCTGAGCGAAGCCGGCATAGTCACCCGACCATTGATAAAAGCTGAGCGTGGTTGCGTGGCAGGCGTATCCGAACAGCAGAGCTTTCACGTCGCCTTCGTGCGATTGGACAACAAGAACCGGTACGGTGTGATCGACCGGGCCGACAAGCTCTTGACCGGCGCGCAGTTCGGGCACTTTGGCCTCGACGTTGTTTCGCCGATTGACGGCAAACGTGGCCGCCGCACTGCCCCACGCAACATTGGCCGGTTGCAAGTCGCGCACGGAATCGCCGACGGCGTCGACGATTTGTTGCAACACGTCGATTGTATATTGGGCGACGAGTTGCCGTTGTTGTTCGTCGAGCAACGAGGCGTACATCGGATGAAGGTTTTTGGCCACGACCGGACCGGTGTGCGTGTGAGACGTACAGAGCGCAACTTGTGATCGCGACAACTGATACTCGTCGGCCAATCGGTCGCAAATCGCTACCGACAGCGATCGATCAATACCGATCAGGTCTAGCGTGACGATCACACAGCGCTGCCCCGATGCATCTTCGAGGCAAAGCGACTTGGCCCAAAGGTCTGTCAACTTCCCCTCGGCCGGATGATCGCGATGGGCATAACCGGACATCCACATCGGCGACTTGGGCGTGATCATTCGCCGACCGACGCCCGCTCGCCACGAATCGGCGGATGCAGGGACGACCACCAGCAACAGTAAGAACAAGCTCAACACGATCCACCGAAGTGACCGTCGCACGGCGACATTTGCTCTCATCTTCAACGCCATGTTCTTCATATTCCTGGTTTCCCACTCAAACGGGCATCAGTCAGGGTGGCTGGAGACGCACTGAGCATTATTCCCTCTCCCACCGGAACTCGCAAGAAACGGCAACGGTTTGCTTGTCGCTCACCGGGCCTTACAATAGGGCCTCACTTAGTCCAGCATTCCGTGTGAACAATCGACGGCGAGCAACAGATCACAACATAGCGTACGATGGACGTCCCGTCCGTCGCCGTCAGAATCGACGGACGGGACGTCCATCGTACGGTACAACGTCCGCGCTATGGTAAACTCACCTCTGCCGCTTGCCTGCCCACGACAAGAAGAACGCACGACCATGGATATTATCAAATCACGAAGCTATCGAATCCTCGCGTTGGCGGCAGCGTTGACGCTCACGAATTGCCTGCCCGGACTCGGCCAAGAGTCGACGGACACGGGCGAGTGGATACAGCTATTCAACGGCAAGAATCTCGACGGATGGCGCGTCAAGATTCGGAATCACGACTTAGACGAGAACTACGGCGATACGTTTCGCGTGGAGGACGGTCTGCTCAAGGTGTCCTACGATCAGTACGACGACTTCAACGAGCAATTTGGGCACTTGTTTTACAAGGACGAGTTCTCAAGTTATGACATGCGCGTCGAGTATCGTTTTGTTGGCAAGCAGGCGCGCGGCGGACCAGGCTGGGCGATCCGCAATAGTGGAGTCATGGTGCACGGGCAAGATCCTGCGACGATGGAAAGAGACCAGCGGTTCCCGGTCTCGATCGAAGTGCAGCTACTCGGTGGAACGGGACACGGCCGCCGTACCACAGCAAATCTTTGTACACCCGGGACACATGTCGAAATGGATGGCGTATTGATCAAACGACACTGCACCAGTTCGCAGTCGAAGACGTATAACGGGGATCAATGGGTGACGGTCGAGATTCGCGTTCGCGGAAATCGGGTCATCGAGCACGTGATCGATGGGCAAACAGTACTCGCCTACAACAAGCCTCAGTTAGATGACGGCGACAAGGACGCGAAACGCCTACTGGAAAATCAGCCACGCATGCTGACGAGCGGCTCGATTTCGCTGCAATCAGAGAGTCACCCGGTCGAGTTCCGCAAGGTCGAGCTGCGCGTTGTGCCGATTCGCTAACGACGCGGAACAGCTCGCCTCCGGTCGGTCGGCGTCTGTGGCTTCCAGCCGATCCTGTTCGGCACGAGATTTGCTAGCCGATATTTCGTTAAATTCGTGTCCAATTGGGCTAGCGCGAAGCTAGGGAAGTTGGCATATTTTGAGCTATGAGTAGCTCAAAGGAAACAGGCAAGAAGGCGAAGATCAAGGAAAGGGGCCTCCAAGGGTTTAATGAGTCGGAAACTCCCGGACCGTACGCCGGAGAAGTTCAATGTGATCGATAAGACGATCACCGCCGAGGATGGTTCCATCTTCCAGGTCTTAACCCAAATCGCCAAACTTGCATGGCTCCCCACGGGCGATGGAAAATCCTCCTGCGGATATCGACTGCATGCTCAGTTTGCTGGAGGCACACATTCAAAAATTGAAAGCCAATTCTTCATAGCTCCGCTGCGCGCTCGGCGTACCGCGCCACTTCGCGCTGCGCGCACCTCGGCAATTCTGACTTCACCCGGCCAGCGACAGCCGACTTGCTGCGCCCCCCCCGCCACCTAATACACCGAAACAAGTAGACTAACCACCTGCAAAGTGCAAAACCGTTAGCGGCGCTGCGGTCGTCGGTGTTGGTGAGACGGTACGGTGATTCG
>JAJRVM010000018.1 GCA_024277285.1 Planctomycetota bacterium | reverse complement strand
TCTATTCCGGGTACCTTCTGTTGAAAGACACTCGGTTCCGGATCCCCTGGCTCCTTACCGCGTCATATGTTTTCTATGGCTGGTGGAACCCGGTCTACCTGTTGCTGATCCTCTGGTCCACGACCGTCGATTTCCTGGCCGCCTTGGGGATGGCCAAGACGCGTTGGCGCCGTCCTTGGTTGGTGCTCAGCATCGTCAGCAATCTCGGCATGCTGGCGTTCTTCAAGTACGGGTCATTCGTGGTTGACAATCTGAACGCATTGGCAGAACGGCTCGAGCTGCCGTTTGCCATCAGTGATCCGAATGTGACGTTTCTCAGCAACACCGTGAACCAGGTACTCGCGTGGACTCACATTCCCTACCAAGTCCCCGTCTTTGACTACCTGCTGCCGGTCGGTATTTCGTTCTACGTATTCCAGTCGATGAGCTACACGATCGACTATTACCGCGGGCAGGTCGAACGTGAGACCAGCTTCATTCGCTACGCCACGTTCGTGTCGCTCTTCCCACAACTGGTTGCCGGGCCGATCGAGCGTGCCAGCAATTTGCTACCCCAACTGCAGGCCCCGCCGCGTATCCGGCGCGAAGACATCTCCGATGGGTTGTCGTTGTTCGTGGTTGGGCTATTCAAAAAGATCGCCTTGGCAGACTATTTGTCAATGTACGTCGATCCCGTTTACCAGTCGCCTCAGGACTACGGCGCTCCGGCTCTGTTGCTGGCAACGTTTGCCTTTGCCTGGCAAATCTACTTTGATTTCAGCGGTTACACCGACATGGCTCGAGGGATCGGCCGCCTGCTGGGCATCCGCCTGATGCTGAACTTCAACAACCCCTACCTGGCCACCGGGCTGGGCGATTTCTGGCGGCGCTGGCACATCAGCTTGTCGACCTGGTTTCGCGACTACGTCTACATTCCCTTGGGTGGTAATCGCCACAGCGAGTTTCGCACCTATGTGAACATGGTCCTCACCATGCTGATCTCCGGCCTCTGGCACGGCGCGATGTGGACGTTTGTGCTCTGGGGCGCCGTCCACGCTGCTGGACGCGTGTTAACACGATGGCTCGAACAAACTGCATTCTATCGTGATCGCGTTCCGGTCCTGGCCAAACAAGTCCTTACGTTCACGATCGTGATGCTTGCCTGGGTCTTCTTCCGCGCTCAGAGCATTCACGACGCCTGGCTGATCCTCGGTCGGATCTTCACCAGCTCGTGGAAAGACCCCACTTTTCCACTGCTGTTAGCTGCCCTGGTGCTATCGATCTGGGCATATCAATACATCTATGAGTCGCGTCTCCGATCGTTGCTCCAGTATTCGAGTGTCCGCATTGCTTGCGTCGTCGCCATGATCCTGTACATGACGATTTTTGCGACTTCCGGCAACAATGACTTTATCTACTTCCAATTTTGATCCAAAAACACGAATCGAATCGCGCGACGGCGAAACTTGCTTCGACGTGGCAAGCGCAACTACGAGCACATGAGTTATGGAACCCAGTAAGACAACACCACCCAGAGCCACAAAACTTGTAACGGCACCCTCCGTTCGCTTTGCGGCGAACGCTATCAGACTGTCGCCCGTACAATGGCTGATCGCGGTAACGCTGATCATCGTGGCATGCTGGTCGATCCCGCGCGCATGGCAAATCGCCAAACCCCTGGAAATCGATGCCGAATACCGCTTGCCCTACTCACTTGGCAATGACTACTGGACCTATCAACGCATCTGTCGTGATACGTGCGTCAACAACGAAACGATCCTGTTGGTCGGCGACTCCATCCTTTGGGGCCACTACGTCGACTGCGACGGCACGCTGTCGTCCTACCTTGACCACGACTGCGATACCGAGCAGTTCGCGAACCTGGCGGTCGACGGAATCCACCCGGTCGCCCTCGCCGGCCTGATCCAGCACTTCGGTTCCGCGATCCGCGATCATCGTGTGATCATCAACTGCAACCTACTCTGGATCAGCTCGCCGCGCCACGATCTCTCCGCGAACAAGGAATCGTCCTTCAACCATCCGACACTGGTCCCTCAGTTCGTACCGCAGATCCCTTGTTACAAAGCGCCCGTTTCCGAACGATTGGGGATCGCGATCTCGCGGCAGATCGACATCCTCAATTGGGCCGACCATTTGCGCATCGCCTACTACGGCAACGATCCGCTGGCACGCTGGACGATCGACCACCCTTACGCCAACCCGTGGGGACCTCTGGCCGAAGAACTGCCTCCCCCCAACGAGTTGCCCTCACCAACACCTGACACAAGGCCTTGGTCCGAGAAAATGATCCGGCCGCTAACGCCCGATTGGGTGCCACTGCAGCAATCGTTGCAATGGCAGTTCTTCCGACAAACGGTCCAGCTTCTTCAAGACCGAGACAATCAAGTCTTTGTCCTCATCGGGCCTTTGAACGAACACATGCTGACAGAAAAAGGCCGGGCCGAATACGAAACCAGAAAACAACAGGTCATCGCCTGGCACACCGAACAGGGCATTCCTCATTTCGCTCCGCCGCCGCTGCCTAGCCACGTCTATGCCGACCTGAGCCACCCTGTCGCGGAAGGGTATGCGCAACTGGCCAAGGAATTGCTCGAACAAGAGTCGTTTCAGAAGTTCCTCGGAGCACCGATGAAATGAACTCGGTGCCGACCGATGCCATGCACATGTCACATGCCGGTGCAGCCTGACGCGTGCGGCCCGAAGGGCCGCTGCTATGGAAGCCCAGGGTGGAGGTCGCCGAAGGCGAACGGAACCCTGGGTGACATGTACCATCACAAACACGGCCGAGCGTAGAACGGTCCATGCCCTTCTTGCCCGTGGCATTGCTGCCCTCGGCTGCTAGCTGCTTGCGCGCGGCACCTCATCGGTCCTCTACGCGCAGAACAAAGACGGGATCAACAACTCCACCCGCGAAGACCGACTTATTAGCAGCCCGGGCGGAGTTCAAGATATAGTCGCAATGGGCGAAGTTACGCTGGACAAGTAACTTGAGACTTTGGACGCCTATTCGGGTCAGCCAGTCTAAGACGTAGCACAACTGCCTGTAAAACGAACATCCGCGTCTGCAAACGCTCAGGCGTCACTTCAAGTACTTCTGTTGCCATTTTGTCGGCATCACGGCCGAGTCACTATCGTCGGCATAGTAGGTGCGCAGCCGTTCTAGCTCGCGCCGCGCCGCAGCAATCTGCCGAGCGTATTTCGGGTCCTCGTACAGATTGGTCAGTTCATCGGGATCGGTCTTCAGGTCGTAGAATTCCCACTGATCAAACTGATAGAAGTACATCAGCTTGAATCGCTCGGTGCGAACTCCATATTGTCGCGGCACCATGTGGACACTCGGATACTCATAATAGTGATAGTAGATGCTCTTGCGCCAATCGTCCGGTGTCGCGCCCTTCAATAACGGCACCAAAGACGCGCCTTGCATATCTTCGGGCACTTCGGCTCCGGCCATATCGAGAAACGTCTCGGCATAGTCCAGGTTCTGTACCATGGCCTGACAACGCGAATCGGGCTTGGCAACGTCCGGCCATTTCACGATCAGTGGCATCTTCAACGATTCTTCATACATCCATCGTTTGTCAAACCGACCATGATCGCCGACATAGAACCCCTGGTCCGACGAGTAGATCACAATCGTATTGTCCGCGATCCCCAACTCATCGAGTGTGGCCATCAGTTGGCCAACACTTTCATCGACGCCTTTGATACAGCGCAAGTAGTTCTTCACATAGCGTTGATACTTCCAACGAACCAGATCGTCGCCCTTCAGATGAGCTTCCATGAACGCTTTGTCTTTGGGCCCATACGCGTCGCGCCACGCTTTCACTTGCGCTGGCGTCATATTCTTCAAGTTGCGCCACGCGGATCGGTCCTGGCTCTTCTCCGACGGCTCGGGGTGAAAATCAGGTGTCAAGTTCACGAACAGATCGAAGTTCAGGTCCATGTGACGATCGATTTCCATTTCCTGATGACGGACCACCGAAGCATTGTCCAGCCACTTGTCGAACAACGTCGCCGGCTCGGGGATCGTGATGTCATCGTATAGATGCAAGTGCCGCAGCGCCGGCATCCAGTTGCGATGCGGTGCTTTGTGCTGACACATGAGTACAAAAGGCTTGTCCTTGTCACGCGCTTTCTTCAGCCAATCGATCGCCATATCGGTAACGATATCGGTACAATACCCCTGCACCGTGATCTTTCCATCGGGAGTCAGGAAACTCGGGTTGTAATAGACTCCCTGGCCCGGCAAGACCGCCCATTGATCAAACCCTTGAGGCTGACTTTTCAAATGCCATTTCCCATAAAAGGCGGTCTGGTACCCGGCCGAACGCATCAGTTTGGGGAATGTCTGCTGGTTACCGTCAAACTTGTTACCATTGTTCATGAACCCGTTCTTGTGGCTGTGCTTGCCGGTTAGTATCACCGCTCGGCTCGGGCCGCAAATCGAATTCGTGCAAAAACTGTTCTCGAACAGCATCCCCTGCTTGGCTAACTGATCGATGTTCGGCGTCGGGTTCACCGACTTGAGCCAACCGTTATAAGCTCCAATCGCATGCGGTGCATGATCGTCGGAAAAGATGAAAAGGATGTTCGGTCGCTCGGCCGCCAACGCGGCAGAAGCGAACAACAAACAACTCGCGGCAAGCAATAATCGATTGAGTCTTCGGATGTTCATAGCAGATTTCCAAATGGCGATTCGATAACACAACGGATTCATTTGACCGATCACATGATCCACACAGGGCGGCAGGGCCGCCAACCAGTTACGAGCTACCGCTCGGACTGGCTATTCTACGAAGACCAACGGCGGTTGCAAACCCTGTGGCGACCGACGGCTAAACTGTTAAGGTAACTGTTCACAAGCGACCATCTTTGTTCTGGTATCTTCCGTGCCGCAGGCACAGCCCTATACGAGCCCAGGGTGCAGCCAAGGAGAATTATCGTGCGACGTCTATTGGCAACCACTTGCTTCCTTCTGTCCATATTGCTCACGCCGGACTTCCTTTCGGCGCAACAGCCGATCACTTACCCCATACCACCCGAAGCGGTACGCAAGGCTGACGTTCCACAAGGCAAGCTGCTCCAAGGCACGTATCGCGACAGCCAAGTGTTTCCTGGCACCGAGCGCGATTATTGGATCTATCTCCCAAGCCAACTCAAGCCTGACACTCCGGCGCCGATTATGGTATTCCAGGACGGCCATGCTTACTGTCAGGACAAACGCGGAGCACGGGCTCATATCGTGTTCGACAATCTGATCCATGAAGGGGCCATGCCGCCAACGATCGGACTGTTCATTAACCCGGGGGTTGTTCCAGCGGCCGATGATAATGCGCTGCCACGATTCAACCGCTCGTTCGAGTACGACGATATCAGTGATCGTTATTCTCGGTTCCTGATCGACGAGATGATTCCGTTCATCGAAACCGCACACAAGATTCGGATCAGCACTGATCCTAACGATCGCGGTATCGGGGGCGCCAGCTCCGGAGCAATCTGCGCATTCGCCGTCGCTTGGAATCGGCCCGATGCCTTCCGTCGCGTCTACTCCACGATCGGAACTTACGTCGGACTGCGTGGTGGTGATCAACTGGCCACGCTCGTTCGCAAGACCGAACCGAAACCACTGCGGTTCTTCCTGCAAGATGGCACCAATGACCTGAACATCTATTGCGGCGACTGGTGGATGGCGAACCAGACAATGAACCGAGCCTTCGAGTGGGCGGGCTATGAAGTGCAACACATCTGGGGAAAGGATGGACACAACCGCAAACACTCGGCTGCCATCTTCCCCCAGGCCATGCGCTGGTTATGGAAAGATTACCCACGCAAGGTTAGCACGCACTGGGAACAGTCATCGAGCCGCGCGCGTGAGATGTTGATCGAAGACAAGGGTTGGGAACTGATCGGCGACGGTTACCAATGGGCCGAAGGGCTTGCCATCACGCCCGACGGAACACTCTACTTCAGTGATGTCCCGGCCGCAAAGATCTACCGAGTCGCACCCAATGGCAAGCCCGAACTGTTCGCCGAGGATACCGGCAACGCCAACGGTCTGGCTCTGGGACCCGACGGTCGATTATATGGTGCATGCAGCGGCATCAAGAAGATACTTGCCTGGGACCTTGCAACTGGTAAATCGGAGGTAATCGCCAAAGGTTTTGCCAGCAACGATCTGGTCGTGCTCAACAACGGGTCGATCTACATTACCGATCCGCCCGGTCGGCGAATCTGGCACGTCGACTCGACCACTCACAAATCGACCGTCGTCGATGCGTTCACTGGCTGCAATGGAATTACGGTCAGTCCCGACCAGAGTCTGCTGTACGTTGCGCATTTTCCTGACCGGTTCATTTACAGCTTTCAGATCGCTGCAAACGGCAGCCTGAAGTACAAACAACCTTATTTTCACCTGCACTTGCCGGCGATCGGTACGGCCAGCCATGCGGACGGCATGTGCACCAGTGCGGAAGGATGGTTATTGAGCGCCACCGAGAGTGGCGTGCAGATCTGTGATCAGCCGGGACGAGTCAACTTGATTGTGCCCAAACCGGGCAACGGACGGCGCGTCTGTTACCTGCGGCTACACAAGAACACTCTCTACGCCGCCACCGCCGACGCCGTTTGGAAACGCCAGGTCAAGCTAACCGCCGCGAAACCGTATGAACCACCCGTCGTGCCTCCGAAACCTGGTCTCTAGTGCCCAAGTTGAACGTACATTGAGGGCTGGTTGGCCTGCGCCGCCCCCGGTTTCACCTCACCGTTCCGCGTTACTTTTCGGAAGCAACGTGGCGTTGCCAACGGTCACGACTCTCCAACACTTTACGCGCGGCGGGCCCCTGGAGCCATTTGCGTGCCGCCAGGTCGTCGCGCAGGTACGTATCCCAAAACGCCGTGGTGAGGGCCAAGATCGCACGATGGTGGTTCGGGTTGCGGCGTTGCTTGTCGCCCGGCAACGCACGTTCGGTAAACACCGAATGCTCGGCGTTGTACAACACCAATTCGTACTTATCGATACTGGCCGGCAAGTTCGGGTAGACCTTTCGTCGAGAAGTAACGTCGCTAGCACTGATCAGCGACTTGTCCTCGGTCCCCGTCATCAGTAACCACGGAATCTTGACCGCGCCGAAGGCGGTCGCCGGATCAATGCGTTTTGGACAGCTTGGACTCAACACGAGCGCCGCCCGAATACGTTTGTCCGCGAACCGTTGGCCAAGCATTCTGGCCGTTTGCCCGCCAACGGCTTGCGTTGTGACCGCGCCGAACGAATGGCCCGACATTCCGGTTCTTGCGAGATCCAGTCGCTCGTGGAGCACATGTCCAGATTCCTCCTTCCACTGCTCCAGTTGATCGAGCACAACGGACACATCGCGCACGCGAAGCAAGAAGTTCTGCAACGATGCGGCGCGCGTCATCGCGCTCATGCGTTTCATCAACGGCTGATCCTTCCATACCGAATCGTCACTGCCCGGATGCTGCAAGAACACAGCGACGTATCCCCGCGCCGACCAATGCTCGCCCAAAAACGCGCTCCCTTTGCGCGTGCCACCCAACCCGTGACTGAACAGGACCACCGGCCTCGCTTCCCTTGCCGCAGGCAAATAAACACGCAACGGAATCTCACGGTTGCGAGCCCCATCTTTCACCGTTATGTCCACAGGCTTCGAACTGGTCTGACTTCGTAAGATGAGTGGATCGTAATCGTTCGCATCGAGTGAACGAAGAATTGGCCACACGAGAACGACCTGCACCACCACCATGGCACAAATACTGTTGCGGGACATTGGCAAACGGTCCGTTACAAATGTTGGAAATTAGCCGGTGATCGAACCAGGCGGTTGACATTGGAATTACCCGAACCAGCTCGACTCACTGTATTATGATACAATATTGAACGCCATTGCGGCACGAGAGTCTTGTCGCAATCGTTCGCGATCACGCTCTTGACACACCGCTAGTAGACGCTGCTACACGCTAATTATTAGCGTCGAATGGCGTTCATGAGCGGTTCACCTGTCCACACTTGTGGTCGATTCCTATTTCCCTATATGATCGCCGTGACTCACGTTCGGGAGGACCAACTTGTGTCGCATACACAATGGACGCGCCGCCGCTTTCTCGCAACCAGCACATTCGCAGCATGGGGAATACCGACGCTGGTACCGTCAGGCGTGTTGGCATCGCCATCACGGCCTGGAGCGAACTCGCGTATTCGCGTCGGGCTGGTCGGCCCCGGCCATCGAGCCCATGACTTGATGAAGGAAAGTCCCGCCGAGTTGGACTTCGTCGCGCTTGCCGATTGCGATCTTCGGCAGATTGGCGAGTATCGCAAATGGGCTCGAGACACTTTGCCTGGAAAACTAAGCGACAAGTGTGGCCAGTACCAGGACTATCGCGAGATGTTCGAGAAAGAAAAGCTCGACGCAGTCGTGGTCGCCACACCAACACATGCCCGCGCATTGATCTGCATCCACGCAATGCAAGCAGGGCTAGATGTCTATGCCGAAAAACCACTCACACTAACCGTCGAAGAAGGCCAGTATCTGATTCGTGCTGAAAAGAAATACGCGCGCGTATTTCAAACGGGTACTCAACAGCGGTCCATACCGATCAATAATTTTGGTAGCGATCTGGTCAAGAACGGCGCGATTGGCCGTATTCACACGGTTACCTGTCCGATTTTCATTGGCCCCGAAGTACTCACGAAACCGCTCCCATCCGAAGCTACGCCGAGTGAGATGGATTGGGACCAATGGTGCAACCAAACCAAATTGGTCCCCTACAGCCCCGCTTTACATCCAGGACTCGGGCGCTGGGGCCGTTGGCGCGCATACGACGGTGGCGGTCTAGGATGGGGCGTAACCGGTTGGGGCGCGCATGCATTTGATCAGGTTCAACGTGCGTTAGGCACCGACGACACCGATCCGGAAGAAGTATGGCCAGAAGGGCAGGGGGCCAACTGCCCGGTTACGCTGCGTTATCCGAGCGGCACACTGTTGAAATTGTCGTTACCCAAAGGAAAGGGCCCCGGACTCGGCGCGATCTTCGTCGGCGACAAGGGCAAGATCGAAATCAACCGAAACCGAGTGGCCAGCAATCCGGCCGAGTTGGTTCAAGACGCCCCACCGCCCGACGACCGCTCGGAGGTAGCGAGCGTCGCCCAACGGCATCTGCAAAACTGGGCCGATTGTATGCGCACTCGAGCTAAACCAGTGGCACATGCCGAGGTCGGGCATCGTTCGCAACTGATCTGCCATCTGGTGAACATGTGCCGCGAACTGCAACGCCCGCTGAAATGGGATCCGGTGCGCGAGGTGTTCCACGATGATGATGAAGCGAACGCGCTCCGTTCCAGACCCCGACGGAAAGGATACGAACTGCCTGAAATCGCCTGACGTTAAGGATGGTAGCCACGGGTTCCCCGCCGCCGACGCGAGTTACGTCTTAGACTGGCTGACCCGAATAGGCGTCCAAAGTCTCACGTTACTTGTCCAGCGTAACCTCGCTCATTGCGACTATCTCTTGAACCCCGCCCGGGCTGCCAATGAGCCGGCCTTCGCTGGTGGAGTTGTTGATCCCGTCTTTGTTCTGCGCGTAGAGGGCCGATGACTATGGGTGACCGTTGCGCAGGACGCCCTTTTTTTCGCCACCTTGGCGAACGTGCGCCGGTGTAGTGGCACAGACGTCACCGAGCGATTCCTGCGGCACATGCTGCCAAGTGGCTTTCACAACAAACGGAGATACGGATTTTGGGGCCATCGCGTGAGGACCAAGAACCTCGCGCTGTTCCGCGGCCAGATGGGCGTCGCGCCGGTGGTGCCCGAGGCCGCGGAGGGCGACCAGCAGGAAGACGAGGAAGGCAAAGAGCCGCGTCACTGTGCGGTCTGCAAAGCCGAGCTCACGCACCTTTGCGGCACGCATCGGCCGACCGTGCCGGTGGTGTTGGACATGCTGTGGGAGGACATGGCGGCGGCGCTGGACGTCTGGCCGAACTCCTACCGCGTGCGCACGCACGAGGATGTCTATCTGGATGGTCTCAAGACGAGACTAGCGGAGCAGGCGGCGGCCATTCGAGAGTGCCTCGCCGTTTAACCGCTACGCCAGAGCCGCGGGGCGTCGAACTCGCGTGTGGCAGCTCGGGA
>JAJRVM010000255.1 GCA_024277285.1 Planctomycetota bacterium | reverse complement strand
TCTTTATCGTCGTGATAAAGAACTGCGAACCGTTCGTGTTGCGCCCGCTGTTAGCCATGCTCAACACACCCGGAGTGGCATGCGTAAGTTTGAAATTTTCGTCCGCGAATTTCGTTCCGTAGATGCTCTCGCCACCGGTGCCGTTGCCGCGCGTAAAATCCCCTCCCTGAAGCATGAACTGAGGAATCACACGATGGAACTTACTGCGTTTGAAATGGAGTGGTACGCCCGACCGCCCCTTCCCTTTCTCGCCCGTGCATAATGCGCGAAAATTCTCCGCCGTCTTGGGGACATCGTCCCCAAAGAGCCCAATCACAATGCGTCCGG
Source organism: Planctomycetota bacterium (assembly GCA_024277285.1). The sequence goes on along the minus strand of JAJRVM010000255.1, from coordinate 3,660 downwards.
CCTTCTTGCCACCGATCGATATGTCAAGAAAGACCTTCTTCGTGACCCTCCCTTTCGATGCCCCCTCGGCAAGCGACGTGGTCGTGATCGATAGGGCCAACAGCGCAATCAACAGACGTAACATGTATTTCCTCCCCGCGCAAGAAAAAATGGTAACTGAGCTTTCACATAATCGTACCTACTTCGCCGTTTGCCGCAAGCAATAGAGGCAAGGCCTGGGGTAATAAAAAATGGGCCCTCCGAGGAAAACGACTCGAACGCGGTCCACGAGCGCAAGGACAGCTAAGGGCAAAAAAGATTATGGGCAAAGAACAGCGCTGGATGGATTGCGTTGCGATGAGGCAACGGTCTGCTCGTGTTTCAACGCAACTCGCGTCCATTTGAAACAATGAACGTCGCGTCAACCAATAGCAATATGGCTGCGGAAAGGGGATTTTCAGCAACCCGGCTCAGCCCCAACACATCACATCACATCACTTGGTCATGCGTCGCATGACGATGACGACCACAACCGCATAGATCAGGCAGGCGCCCAGCAGAGGGTAAAGGAGCTTGGGAAATGCGACCAATAGGTTTTCCGCACACCATGCCTGGACGAAGCAGAGTGGTGCCATGCCCAAGCATGTGGCCAGCATCACTTTCCAGACCGGAATCCGTGTAAAGCCTGCCGCATACGAAACGATGTCGGACGAAGTCAGCGGATTCAGGCGCAGCAGAAAAAGGACCCAACCACCGTAGTCCTCCAGACTCGCCCGCACAGCACTCATTTTCTCCTGAGCAAACCAACGATCCAGCCACACTGGAGCAACACTGCGCGCAAGTGTGCACGCAATGCCCGCTCCCACCACGTTGCCAGCCAACGATAACGCTCCGCCCAAGATCGCGCCAAAAACGACGCCGCCGGGAGCGTAGAGCATCAGGCCGGGAATCGGCGCGACCACCACTTCTACCGTGACGAACAGGAAATAGACCAGTGGAGCAAACGGGCCCCACCCAAGAAAGAAAGCCCGCAATCGCGCGATCTTCCACGGCGCATCCATATCGCTGCGTAGCAAGTCAAAGGCAATTCCACCGTCCCACCATGACCACCAGACGCCAACAACGCCACTTCCAAGCGCCGCCCACGCCATGATCACCGTCCACGACACTCTTGACCGCTCTGTTACGCTGTCGGTACGTGGATGATCCATGGCGGCTCGTGTCAAATGCCGAGGCGTGACTCTTGTGTGAGCGAACGCATGCGGAGTTCACAACCAACGCATTTGAATCATCCCAAGAGTGGACAACAATAACGCCACGAATGCGATGCCACTCAAAAGGACGGCGGTTAACCATATCCGCGTCTTACTTGGACGTTCCTTTCGGAAAAATGCCCAAACAAACGCGGCATTCGCTGCAACTCCCGCTGCCAACATCAGTACCGGCAACACGAAAACCGTCTCCCACGAATCAGGGCGCCAGGCCAACCCGGGGGCCAGCCATGGTCCGATCAAGAAGAGCGCGATCGCCGCAACCGACTCAGCCACTTTCGATGCCACGAAGGCGACACCCGCACGCCACAGATTCCCAAACGCTGCTCGGTGACGAACCGCCAGTCGCAAGACAACGGCCTGAATTACGATCACGATCGAAATGGTAATAACGTGGACCACGGTGGCTGACCATGGCGCGAATTGTGAGACGGGCACCACGAAAACAAAAGGCCCTAGACCGAAGTATACTGGATGCACTGAGTGCGCCAGGCACACGGGAGGGGTGGCAATAACGGTCGCGAACACGGCAAGCATGACCAGAACTCGCCGTGCAACCATTCGCGCAATTGTTGCATGCCTCATATCGATTCGCACTTAGCTTGGCCCTGATCACCAAGGCCGACCAGCCCCTAAAAGTCAGGATTCGCACTGGGCTGGGCATACTCGTCGAATTCCTCCAACCGCTCAGGCGCCTTGTCCTCGAAACGCGTAAAGTCCTTGCGCCACACCAGTTCAATATCACCAATCGGGCCATTACGTTGCTTGGAAATGATGATCTCCGCTTGCCCGGCAACCTGCTCCTGTTCCTCGCCGCGTCGATAATACTCTTCCCGATGCACGAACATCACAACGTCCGCGTCTTGCTCGATGGCACCCGATTCGCGCAAATGGCTTAGCCTGGGACGATGCTCGCGCGAGTCCTCCGCCTGGCGATTCACTTGCGCCAGGCAGAGTATGGGGGCTTCGAGTTCACGCGCCAGACCTTTGAGCCGGCGCGCGATTTTCGCCACTTGTTCTTGCCGCGGATCGGACGAGTTGTCCGGTTCAATCAGCTGCAAGTAGTCGATGACGATCAAGCCAATACGTCCGTCACGCCGCTTAATGCGCCGTGCTGCGGCGGCAATCTCCGTGACCGTGCGACTAGGCGAATCATCCACATACAGCTTCGCCTTGCTCAACTTGCCGGCGATCGCGACCAGGCGGCGACGCTCCTCCTGCGGCAGCGTGCCGTTGCGTAGTCGGTGCCCGTTGATCCGGCCGAGCGAACAAAGCAAGCGATCAGCCAACTCCATCGACGACATCTCCAAGCTGACGAACAAGGTTGGCACTTGCTGGTTCACTGAAACGTTTTCGGCAATATTCATCGCGAACGCCGTTTTGCCCATACTCGGACGTGCCGCAAGGATAACGAGTTCCGAGTTGTGCAACCCCCCAGTTAACGCGTCGAGGTCCGCGAATCCTGTCTCCACCGCGTCAGACGCCAACGTACCTCGCAAACGCTGGTCAATCCGCTCCATGGCGTGAATCAGCACGTCATTGATGCTGGCCACGTTGCTCGTCGTTCGCTCGTTCATCACGGCGAACATCTGCTGTTCGGCGAAGTTCAAAAACTCCTTGGCTTCCTGCGATTCTTCGTAGCCTTGCGTAAGGATCTTGGTGCTCGCATCGATGACGGATCGGTAAATCGACTTCTCGTGCACGATCTCGGCGTAGTATTTTACATGCGCTGCGTTCGGAACGGCTTGGCTAATCTGCGCCAAGAATGAAGCTCCGCCGATCGTGTCAAAATCACCCGCTTTCTTCAGATGGTCGACCAAAATGGTGACATCAATCCGCTTGCCCTCCGTGTGCATGTCCTGCATGTGCTGGAACAACACTTGGTGAGCTTCGTCAAAGAAATCCTCCTTGCGCAACGTCGACGCGATCTCGTCGCAAACGTCCGGCTTCAAGAGGATACTGCCCAAGACACCGAGTTCCGCCTCCAAGTCATGGGGAGGTTGACGATCAAGAATCGCTGCGGAAGATTTCTTGGTACGCTTTGCGTTATCAAATCGCCGCGTTTTGGCCATGATCCCAACCCTCCATGTTACTAAGGGTAATAAACTTGTCTTCTTGAGCGAATTCCAGCGACCAACGGGAGCAGGTCAATGCAGGAGTGATCAATTTCCTAAGCCTGTCCTAGGGTTCCGCAAGGTCCGCCGCATTCGCGTCGACCTCGCTCCACACTAGCTGGACAGCGCCACTTTGGACGCAAACTCCAGACCCCAACGGCCTTGTGCCGTTGGTGAATCAGTTTGCATGGCTAGCCGGGGCACCGCCGAAAATGCCGCCTCTCTCCCGCGTCTGCCGCCGGAGGCGGCAGACGCGGGAGAGAGGCGGGAAATCATCTCGATTGCGATCTAGCTTG
>JAJRVM010000254.1 GCA_024277285.1 Planctomycetota bacterium | reverse complement strand
TTCGGTTCAGTCCATCACCAAAAAAATGACACGCCACAAGGCGTCGCGCTCCGCGTCCGCGCTCACCGCAGAATTCCCGCCCTCATCGCTGTGCAAATCTCTCCAAACTGCGGCTGCCGCTCTGTCTCTCGTCAAATTCGGCGCCGATTCGCGTCACGAATCCAAGAAATTGCCGCCGCCAGCCCCCGCAGGGCCCTTCGGAACCAGACTGTCTGGTCCCGAAGGGCCTCGCCAGCAAGCAAGGGCCAGACAGTCTGGTGCCGAGTCGGTCTGGTGCCGAGTCGCTCGCAGGGCAGCCAACCGGGTGTAACACGTCGGTAACAACTCGTGGGGGGAATGGTCGCGGGACCGTTAGAACGTGCTATTCTATCAGTGGTGCGGAATATGGCAGGCATGGGCCGTGAGAACGTCATCGGCCATGCCACGCATTTTTTCGTTCTTTCGGGAACAAATTGGCGATGACCTGCGTCGAATCGGCAGGTTCGGACTACGTCCCCAGATCATGAGGTCGGTTGAATGAGTCTTCGAAACAGAGTCGTGGTGCTGGCGTTCTGCACCGTTTGCTGGTGTGTCATCACAGGTCATTCACGCGGCCAGGAAGCACCCAATCCCCCTTCGGACACCAAAGCGGTCCAAGCGGACGTGATTCGCGAGCAGACGATCTACATACCTTACGAAAAACTGCGTAAGACGTTTGAAAAGGAAGGCCGCGGCGTCTTTTTACCCTACGATAAGTTTCAGGAATTGTGGCAAGCAGCTCGTGCCCAATCCCGATCAACCGAACCGCCCAAGCGGCCAGTTGACGCTTTGATCAGGTCGATCGAGAGCGAAGCGACGATCGGCGACCAAGTCGTCAACGTCACCGCAACGTTGCAGATAGAGGTTTTGGGCACGGGATGGGTCAAAATACCTCTGCGGTTACCGCAATCAGCCATCCGCAGTGCAATGCTTGACGACCAGCCAGCTCGTCTCGTTTTCGACAAGGCTTCGGGCTACCAGTTGTTGTTCCAAAAAAATGGCGACGAACCGGTGCAAGCCGTATTGAAAGTGGAGTATTCCCGTAAGTTCGACAAGACACCTGGTCAAAGCAGCGTGGTATTTCAAGCCCCTCAAGCGCCGATCAACCGGTGGAAGATCCGTGTCCCTGAAGCGGGAATGGCGGTACAAATCGAGCCCATGATCGCGGCCACGCGTAGCTAAGGCGACGCGGCATCGGACCAGGACCGAAGTGCCGACTTGCTGGCGTTCGTAGGTGCCGCAACCACGGTGCGCATTGCCTGGAATCCGAAAGCGGAAGGGGCCAGCGGCTTGGCTGCGTTCGCGACCGTCCAGGTCGAGCAGCAAATCGTCATTTCCGAAGGTGTGGCGCGCAGCACGATCACCATGGATTACGATATTTCTCGCTCCACGCTCACGCAGCTAGTCCTCGAAGTCCCTGCCGACCAAAAGGTGGTCAACGTCTTCGATCGCAACGTCAAACGCTGGAACGTAGAAGCCCAAGAGGCCGTGCAAGTTATACGCGTCGAGCTATTCGAGGCGACTCAGGGCAAGCAACCACTTTTGATCGAACTGGAGAAATTCAGCGACGCGACGCAATCGCAATACGACATGCCTGCCGCGTTGGTCAAGGCCATTGGAGTCGGACGTCAGCAAGGGATCATCGTCGCACGACTGGACGAGGGACTGCAAGGCGAAGCGATCAAACGGACTGGACTTCTGCAAATGGATCACAATGATTTGCCAGAGCGTCTGCGAAGTTCAAAATGGGCGTTTTCCTACCGCTACGGTGCCGTGCCATACGAACTAACGTTGCGCATCGAGAAAGTTCTTCCACGCATCTCGGTCATCGAACTGATTGACACCGAGCTTAACACGAACCGCCTGACCCTAAACTGGCAAGGCCTGTTCACAATCGAAGACGCCGGTGTATTTCAGTTGCGCGTCGAAATCCCGGCCGACTTCGAAGTGCGCAGCATTCAAGGAAAGGCAATCGGCAAGGCTCAAGCAGTCGCGGTCGACTCGTATCATCGCAACACGGACGATGGCCCAACCTGGATCGTCAATCTATCAAAAAAAGCAATCGGCAAAGTAGGACTCACCGTACAACTGCAACATGCGTTGGATGCCCCCAACCTACTGACGCCGACGGGCGAGAAATCGACCATTTCCATACGGTTGCCACGTGCCACTGCTGACGATGTCGAATTCGCACAGGGAACGCTTGTTTTGAGTGCCCCGCCCAGTTTGCGCGTGAATCCGGCCGCAATCGAAGGGCTGCGCAACATTTCCTTTGGCGAAGCGTACAAACAGATACCGGCCGCGCCCCGCTCCACGCAACAGCTACAGCCAGTCCTCGCCTATTCCTTTGCCAAAGGAGAAACCAAATTCTCGATAACGGCACAACGCCGCAAGCCACAAGTCACTGCCGACCAATTATTGCGTGCAGAAATCGACTCCGGCGTGGTCAAGTTCCGCGCAACGTTCTATTACGACGTCAAATACAGTGGCATCAAGTCGTTGCGTATCGACATTCCAACATCTTTAGCAGGCGAGATTCGCAACACGGACAAGTCAATACGTCGGGAGCAACTTTCGCCACAGCCCGACGACGTGGCGGAAGGATACACGGCGTGGTCGTTCGCTGCCGAATCCGAGTTACTCGGTGCCGCAAAAGTGAATTTACAATGGGAACAAAACATCGACGAGTTGGGAATCGGTAAGCCACAGGAAATTGTCATTCCACGCCTGACTCCCCAAGACGTCGACTTGGCAACTGGCCAGATCGTCGTTGCCAAATCAGAATCGATCGATGTCCAGCCAACCGCCCCTTGGAAAGGCTTAATCCCGATCGACCCGCACATCGACCTGCGGCACGACGTCAAGATCGACAATGCTGCCATTGCGTTCTCCTTTGTCGGTCCGTGGTCGCTGCAGGTCCGTGCCACGCGATACGAATTGGAATCGAGCAAGCTGACGAGCATTTCGCGCGGGCTGGTCCGCATCGTCGTTTTGAGTCAAGGCGAACTATCGGTCCAAGCGATCTATCGCATGCGCAGCGCGCGGCAGCGTCTGGCGATTCGTCTGGCCGAAGATGCCGTGTTCGACGCTCAACCGCTTCGCATCAACGGCAAACCGGTCAGCGCCGAACGCGAATCAGCGACGACAATCTCGGCACCTCTGGTCGATCAAAACATGAATGAGACGTTTGTACTGGAGTTACGCTACAGTATCAAAGGAACTCCAGCACGGCTCGACCTGCCTTTTCTGCCTGACGACCCCGCCGTTCAAAAGGTCTGCCTTTGCGTATACCTGCCCGACAAACAGGTTCTACTCGCCAGCTCAGGAACTTGGAGCGACGAGCGTGGTGAAACCGCCTTTTCGATGTTCGACCCCAGGAACATCCAGGAGGACACTGAGCTCCTGAATTGGGTAACCGATCACAACCGTCCGGCCGCAAACTCGGCCAAAACATTCCCGATCGGAAAATCCCAGCTTTTTGTCTACTCAACGCTGCGTCCCGAAGAGGCACCAAGCGGTTCACTCCACCTCAAGACCATGAACCGCAGGTGGTTCAACGGCGTGATCGTCGTGGCGATCGCGCTGCTGGGGCTACCGCTATTCCGCAAGTCACCTCACCTGCAACTGGCCCTGCTGTTATTGATCACCGCAACACTGCTGTTGCTGGGCGTCTTCATGCCAGAATTAGCTCGCTCGGTTTTTTCGAGCATTTTCCCAGTCGCCATCGTCCTGCTGGGTTTGATCTGGTTGTTCGGGTATGCCACCAAGCTACGCTGGCGGCGTGAACCTGCAACCGTTTCAGTAGCCGCGACGCCGCCTAGTGCGGACGACCCGGCGTTGGCCGCGCCCGATAGCGTCGAGGAACAACAACTCACGGACGACGTTGAGCGCGAATCCGAAGCCAAGATCGAGTCCGACACGGACGAAGACCAGGGCAGGGGAGGGCATGACGATGCGTAGTGCACATGACAACACCAACAGCCCGCGTCCCCAATACTCATTCATTGCCTACGTCAAACAGGTTCTGACGCGAATGCTCGATGTGCTACATGGCCGACCACCAACGCGATTGTGCCGTCGCTTTGCCCTGCTTGGATTACTGGCTTGTCTGTTCGGCGCATCCACTCTTAGTGCGGCACCCGGCAAACCCCAGCCGCCGAAGAAACAGCCGCCGAAGCAAGAGCCGCGAAAAGAACGCATTCTGTTTGTGCCCTTTGACGACTTGTCGCTCATATTGAGCGGCCCGAATGAGCGCGTTTTTATGACGCGTGAGGAATACCGGGCACTCCAGGCCGAAGCAGCCAAGCGTCCGCCAAGCGAGGCTCCGCAAGCGACCATTTTGCTCAACGCCGCCTACAACGCAACGATCCAAGAGACGATCGCCACCGTTCACGGCCAATTGGAACTTGAAGTGCTCGCCCCCGGCCTGCAAGCAATTCCATTGGTGCTCCAAGGCGTCTCATTGCGACAAGCAACGCTTGACGGCCAACCGGCCTCGATCGGACGCGACGCCAAGGGGCAATACGTCCTGTTTGTGCACGAACCGGGACGGCATCAGCTTCAACTTGAACTGCTGACCCCCGTCGTCGTGGCCGCCGCTCAACAAAGCCTGCAGTTCCAGCTGCCGAAAGCGGCCAGCACCACTTTACATATTGTGGTCCCCGGCAATGTCGAGGTGAAGAGGGGCGCCAGCATCGTGCGACGCCAATATGACCAGACGGCGGATCAAACTCGCTTTGAATTGCTACCCGAAGACAAACGGATGGCACTAGTCATGTCGCTCAATAACCGGCGTCTCTTGCAGGGACGTGTCGTTGCGGCGCGTTCGGTACTCGTCTCCGAGCTGACAACGTCTTATGAACGGCTGCATGCCACGGTCCAATTGAGTGTGCTGCATGGAGCGGTTGACCGATTCCTCTTCGACGTCCCGAATGGTTTCCAGATAACCGGCGTCGCCTCGCCACTACTGGCCCAGTGGGTTCTGCGCAAAGAAGGAGAGCAGGAAGTACTGGAGGTAACATTGCGCGAACCAACTCGCGCCACCGAGGAGATCAACATTTCGGCCAGCCGCGCACCGGTGGCGATGGGCCGTTGGACGATGCCCCAACTGAAACCACGTGACGTAGCCGGCCACGTGGCGGTTGTCGGCCTGGTCGCCGAGTCACAGTTGCGTCCGTTGGGCTTGACCGCCACGAACCTGATTCACCTTGACACAAGTGTATTACGAGACGCGCTGCCAGCGTCGGTGTTCGATACCGAACCGGGCGCGCCCTCCATCCGACAAATTGCCGCCTATTACGCGCCTGGCGGCGACTTCTCGCTCTCTGCCACGCTCGAAGATCCCGAGGACGAACTTCGAGTCGCCACGCACATGCTCCTTTCGCTCGACGCCCAGCAACAGACCCTGCGCGGCGGTTTCACACTTACTCCCCAAGCTTCCAAATTGACCGCGTTCGCATTCCAACTACCGGCCGACTGGCGGCTTGACCGGCTTTACGATGCGGACCAAAAACCGCTGGAATTCGATCGTTATCGCACCGATGGCAACGCTCGGTTTGTCGTCACGTTGGCCAAGACGATCCAACCCAGCCAAAGTCAAACCGTGTTCTTTATCGCCAGTCATCGCAGCAGCGCGTGGCTGACGCACTCGACGTCCAAGCAAATCAAGTTCCCGCGTGTGCAAGTGGAGCAAGCGACCGACACGTCGGGCGCCATATCCGTTCAGGCCAACGGGGATCTGATCGCCAAACCGACCCAGACCGACGGGCTGGTCCCGCTCGATTCAAAAGAGCGCAACCGGTTCGGACTCGGTGACTCGACCAGTGAACTGACCTATCAAGTGACCGCGGCACAATACCATGCCGAGTTTCTCGTGCAGCGCAAACAACCGAAGATATCGACACGCAACTACTCGTTCTTCCGCGTAAGAGAAGGCGTCCTGTTGGTCCACCACGAAGTGGTCTTCCTGATCGAACGAGCGCGCGCCAGCCAGCTGGAACTGCGTTTACCCGAATCGACGCCCGCCGCACTCGCCATTACCGGCCTGGATAACGTCCAATTAAAAGAGTTCTCCCACATCACTAAAGATGGTCACAATCACTGGACGGTGCAGTTGGCCAAGCCGCAACGTGGTACCGTTCGATTAGCCATCGACTACGAACAGCCACTGAAAACCAACGCCCCGAATCAGCTGGAACTACCGGTTGTGCGGACCACAAACGTAGCCTACCAGACACAGATGGTGACGATCGAAGGCGACCCGACACTCGACATCTCCATCCACACCAAAATGCGTTCCGTCGATGTCGGCGAGTTGGCCGAAGCCGACTACATGCCCGGCGCAAGGCTCTTGGGTTCATTCGCATCCACAACGGACAACGAGACGGTGCGTATCGACGTGACTCGACGCCAGTTAGTACCGCTGCCACCGGCAATCGTCAAACGGGCCGAGCTGGTGACAATCGTGGCGACCCGCGGTGTCAGTCAGTCTTCCGCGCGTTACCTTCTGCAAACCAAAGTCCCCTATCTGGCGATCGAACTGCCCAAAAACACGGAACTCTGGTCGGTCATACTCAATGGCCAGCCGATCAAACCACGCCGCCGTGGCAACCAGGTGTTACTCAGTTTGCAGACCGACGAGGCTCATGAGAACCGCGATCTGCAAGTGGTCTACCAAACTCCCGTTAACGCACTCGATTGGCTCGGCGAAGTCCGCACTCACGCCCCGCAGTTACGCTTGTTGTTAGACGAACAAGATCAGGGTTTACTGGTACCTCAGGTCGATCTGGTTTGGCACCTGTTGTTGCCCCGGGGGTATAGTGTGTCGCGCGTGCGTGGAACCGTCTTCTCCAGCAACCTGCAACGTCCCGAATCGCCGCTCACGGCACTCGCCCGCGCCGCCTTGCTGGCCGGCGGCAATATGCCCGGCCCGACGGCGCTGATGCACACTTCATACGACGTGGCCGCGAAGGCACAACTCGACACCGCAGCGACGATCTCGATGGAGGTGACTGAGCGTGAGCATCGCCTCAGCCAACGCGGGTTAGCGGACCACGATTTTGAAAGCTCCATGACCAACGGATTACCAGCTGAGGGACTGCGAGAATTAGGTGCAGCTGGAATGGACAGTACAGCAGCTGGCCGGCAAGTTCTGCTCGGCGACAACTCCCGATCCACGCAAGGAGTCCTACCGCCGATGCCTGGGGACGGGAACGGCAACCAACCACAAGCCACGCCGCAATTGGGCACGACTGCGGAGTCCGCGATAACTCGCCAAATCGATCCTTACGGCGGATACCCCAGTACCAACGCGGGCGGAAGTCCCCAAAGCGAAGAAGCCATGAATGGACAAGCGGCCGTTCCCAACGCTCCAGACAGATACGGAATGCCTGGCACCGGTGGCGACATGGCGGGCGGAATGGGTGGTGGTGGCATGGGCGGTGGCGGTACGGATGGATATGGCATGGCCGGCGAAGCCGTTCTCAAGGGTGGCCAAGCCGCAACCGGCGGCAGAGCACCATCGCAACCCTCCTTGGCTGCTCTTCCGTCATCCGCCGCTGGCGTGACCGGCAGCATCTCTTCGCGCCCCGCCGCTGCCTCGCCTTCAGGCGCCATGAACTTGCCTCAGCGACAACAAGGTCGTCCGGCAACGCAGTTCCGCGCAGAGGTCCGTGGCGTCAGTCTATCGGACGGCAGCGTCACAAGCATCAACACCGTGATCGGCAAGTACTGGGCACTTCAAGGCGTACGTGGCCTGGCAATATCGCTCGACCAATCGGACAAGGGCTTGACGTTTCGCAGCCTCGGCACCGATCCCGTGTTGGACGTTACCGTATTCCATAAGAGTCGCATGAACTGGTTGGCACTAGCTGTCGCATTGGCGATCATCGTATTTGGGCTCTTAATGGCGCATCGCCGTGTAGCCACGCGCATTCGATTCGTCGTATTGATGTCGATCCTAGCCTGCGGTTTACCTCTGTTGGGCGGACCGTTGACCGAATTCGCACCCGTGTTTCAACAAGCGTTGCTCGCCACGTTGGCTTTGATCCCTATCTGGGTGTTCCTTGCGGTGGTCACGCGTACCGGCCGCTGGATACTGAACAAACTGTTCGGCTCTGCCGCTGTCACCACGGCCGCGCTACTGCTGGCCGCACTTAGTGTCACGGGAATCAGCTCCGTCGCTCAGGCTCAGGATCTCAACAAGATCCTCGCGCCTTTGCTCGAAGCCGAGAAGCCGATCCACATTCCCGACGACGCGATCGTGATCCCCTATGATGCCGACGACGTGCAGTGGCGCGACAACGCGAACAAGGTACTGGTCCCGTACGGTCGTTATGTTGAACTCTGGAACCAGGCACATCCCGACAAGAAGATTGGTAGCGTCATTCCGCAGCGCGAGTTCGCGTATGCCGGCGCACATTACGCCGTGACTCTCGCGGAAGAAGACCACTTGATCCTTCAGGGTACGATTGACTTTGAACTCTTCACCGACAGCGCGGTCGACGTACCGCTGGCGTTGAAAGATGGCGTTGTCACTTCAGCGCTGTTGGATGGCAAACCAGCCCGACTCAAGGCCGTCATGTCCGCTCCTCGACCGGTCGGGGCGAAACAGCAAAGCGTTCAGCAGCGTTCGGCCGTTCCCAAGCCCGGTACGATGCTGGCATTGCTAGTTGAAGGCAAAGGACGCCATCAACTGAAGATTGCCGTACGTGTGGCAATCCAACGGCAAGGAGGTTGGCGCACGGCGCACGCCATCCTTCCTCATGCGGAAGCTACGGCAGTCGACGTAACGGTTCGCGAACCGGAGACGAGCATTCGCTACCCGCAAGGCAAAGCGATGCTGACCGAAACGACCAGCGCGGCCGACCAGAGACTGGCGATCACGCTGCACCGCGGCGGCCTATTCAACGTGACATGGCGTGCGAAAATCTCACCCGGCTCGAAGGACCAGGCACTCACCGCCACCTCCGCGGCGCTAATCGACGTGCGTGAGGATGGTGTGCGCGTGGTATGGCAAGTCACACTGACGTTCGGGCAGACCGAGCGCGGCACGTTTCGGCTCGAAGTGCCGGCCGACTATCTGGTCGAAAAAGTCGACGGCCGCAACGTTCGCGGATGGAACACAGAGAAGGCAGCAAAACGGACGTTCTTGACCGTCGAATTACTTAAAGCAGTCAAGCAACAGGAAGAATTGGTCGTTCACCTTTCGCGCCGCGCCGCCATCACGTCAGCGACCGCCAACACGTTTGATGCTCCGACCGTGGCCGTTCCTGACGCAGCGTTACATCGCGGGATCGTGCAAATCCGCCGCAGCCCGATCCTGGAACTCCAGACCAGTACGGCGACGGGAGTCACTCGGACCGACGGCGCCGGCACAACGAAACACCTTGACCCGCTCTCGGGTGCGAAAGACAGTCCGCTGGGGGTGCGCGAGTACCAGGCTTACCAGTTCAACGCAACGCCGTTCCGTATTGCGATGTCGGCCACACAGATTCAGCCACGCGTCAGTGCGAGAGTGCGAACGATCTTTCGTATCGGCGAGACAGAATCGACGTTGGAAAGCGAGGTTCAGTTCGCGCCCAGGCAGCGTGCCATCTACCAAGCCGAAATCGCGATCCCAACGACGCTAAAACTGGAAAAAGTCGCGGCCACGGGCTTGACCGATTGGGCAATCGTCCAGGATCAAGGACACCGCATATTGCGAGCGTTCTTCTCGACCGGGCATTCCGAGTCCTTCGCCATGTCACTCGAAGGCAAGCTGGACGACCACACCGCCAAGCAGGCGGTCGAACTGCCGCACTTGGAAGTTCTTGGCGTCGATCAACAGCACGGCAGCATGGTCGTCCAGGTCGATCCGTCGCTCGCCGCGCGCACAACCGATCTGAAGGGCTGTCAGGGCGTGCTCTTGCAACGAGTGACCACGTGGCTGACTCCCGCACAACGCCCTTTGGCACGCCTCGGACTCGAATATACGGGCAGTTCCTATTCTGGCAAGATCCAACTGACACCGCGCCAACCGCGCGTGACCTGTGTGACCGTGACGAACGTGAGGACGACCTATCGCGACATCCAAGAAACGATTTTGCTTGATTTCAACATTACCGAGGCTGGCGTGCGTCAGATCTGCTTCCAACTGCCAAGCTGGCTGCAAGACGCGAACATCAACGCACCGCAAACTCGGCAAAAAACGATCACGCCGATCCAAAACAAAGATCGGGTGCAAGTACAACTGGACCTCCAAGATGCGATCACCGGCCAATACCGAGTCGTGATTGAAAACGATCGAGCGATCTCACCGGGCAAACAGCAGGCCCCACTACCCCAGGTAGAGGCGGCCAACGTCGGCCAGCAATATGTGACGCTTCAGAATGCCGGTCGAGACGAGATCGTGGTCGACGCGACGCCGGGAATGGAACCGGTCAATCGATCGTCACGCCAATGGGAACAACTTACGGCACGACTCGCTGGCGGCGATTTCACCACTGCTTACGCGGTCAACGGCACGAGCTCGACACCCGCATTTGGTTACCACACGAAGCAGCGCGCCATGGTCGTCACGGCCGGTGCCACGATCGGATTGGCGCGCACCGAATTAGTCCTTGACGCGAGTGGCACGTATCGAGCATCGCTGCTGCTGAAAATCGACAATCGTACAGAACCTTACCTGGAAATTCGCTTGCCCAAAGACGCACAGCTCTGGACCGCTCATGTCGCCGGCCAACCGGTCAAACCGGCGCGCAGCGTGAATGCAACCGAGGATGCGTTGCTACGTATCCCCTTGATCAAGACGGCGGAAGGCGACTTGGATTACGACGTCGTGTTGAAATATGCCGGGCAAATCGATGAACTCCGTTTTCTAAAGGCGGTCGAATTCCCTGTCATTCGTACCGAAAACATCAATGTTGAGTTGAGCCAGGTCAAGCTCTATTTGCCGAACGACTATCGATGGTACCAATTCGATGGCACGACGACGCGTGTCGCGAGCGAAGAGGATTTCGACGCTGGATTGGTCGCGTACCAAACACAACAGGTCGAAAAACTCACACAGATCATTCGTAGTGCCAACCCATTCTCGCAATCGCGCGCCGTTCACAATGTCGAGAAATTGGGAAAGGAATTGCAATCGTTGCATGAAAAGAGGGGGCGGAAGAGGTTTTTGAACAAGCAACTGCAAATGAACCTTGAGTCGAACGACCGTGTCCTCAAGGCTGCGCAGGAGGAAATCAAGCAACTCGAAGGCCAGCAGGAAACGAGTACCGATAATCGCGATGCCTTATTGTCGTTCTACCAGGGGCAACAAAACAGCCTGGCTCGAAATAGTGCGACTCGATTGAGCGGCAACTTTCGACAACCGTCCCAGACAGCCGCAACAACTCAGCCGGCGAAACCCAAGGCCCCCTCGAAGGCCCGATTCAACGCAAATTGGTTCAACAACAAGCTCGGTTCGGGAAGTGGCGCCGCGTCGACCAAGCGACGTCCAAAGAAAGGGCGTGCACAACCATCTGATGACAGCATCTCGCTCGACTTCAAATCGTCACGAGGCAAAGCATTTTCGCGCTTAAAAGAAGGCGAATCGTATCGCGTACAACAACAGGCACAAATGCCCCAGGAAAGCGACGCCGCTCAAAAGGTGTTTCAAGTAGAGCCACAGGCAGATTCACCGGCCGATTGGGGGTGGTCTGAACGCTCGAAACGCCAACAATTAGGAACAAAGGACAAGCTAAATCGAGCCTATCTTGATAAGATCCAGCGACTGGATCGGCAACAACGCGGCCAGGTAAGTGCCCCGCAAGGCGAACAGCGAGCTCAGACCATGGTGTTGAACGATATGTTGAGCGGCCAAGGTCAAAGTATCGAGCAATGGGGCACCCAGCAGCGTGGTGGAACCACGATGAGCCTGGCGGGCTTGACCAGCTTGGACTTCGAATTACCGACACGAGGCCAGGTGTTCTATTTCACCACGCCGCGCGGTGAGGTTAAAATTTCGGCGCGTCCCGTCGAGCGGGAACTGGGAGACCGGCTGGCCAATTTCGGCGCGCTGCTGGCAATGCTCCTTGCGTTGCTGGTCGCTGCCGCCATCGCGCGGCGCTTGGCGCGGACACGCACCCGCCGGATCGTGACCATCGTGCTGCTCTGTGGCGCCGGCCTGCTGATGACTCTGCTGGGAATCCTCCCCATCTTCGGAATTGCCTTGTTCTTCGGCGCCATTCTACTAGCAATCGACTGGCAGCGGGCACAGAATGACCCCGCCACGGCGTGACGGCAATAGCACTGCTCTACCGCGTTGAACGATTACGGGCAAGAAAATGATGAACACCGAAGAGCGGATGGCGGTGGGGCTAGCTGTACAGCGCCACTCAGCCGCCCTATCGGAGGCTGGCTAATGACGAAGTACCCAATGACCAAATAATGCCGGAATCCGAAGCGCGGACTCGGTTTGAAATGGTCCCCCCTGCACAAGAGTGTCCGATGGGACCGCTTTCGACATTCATCATTTCGGCTTCTTTCGTCATTCGGCATTGGTAATTCGTTAACTGTTTAGCCATCTGAAGTGGGATGTGCACTCGAGTTGCTTTTCCATCGGTCGACCCCCACCGCCTTGTGCGGTGGGTGAAGATGATTGGTAGGCTACCCGTGACGTCCCATCCCCTCCCCCACATTTACAGCCCCCTTGCCTCACCGCCGCCTTCGGCGGCGGCGAGGCAAGGGGGGGAGTAGCTGGCATCGCGGGTAGCTCACCAGCCGTATTCACCCATGGGACAAGCCCATGGGAGTCACTTGAAAGCGACATTACTTCATTCGGCTAAACGGCTACGTAATTCGTTACTTACGAAAAATTGCGTTTCCAAAGTGGCGCCGCCCGGCTGGGCGGCTATCTGCCAGTGTTTGAGCGCAGCGCGCGCCAGCTCGGAACAAGAGAATGTCGCGTCTGCCATCGCGCGGCCACCTCGGACCTCCCCGAAGATTGGCAGTCCCGGCGTATTGCTTCCGGGCTCACCAGCCGTAGGTTCCGCGATCCACCAATTCCGCAGCTCACGCAATTGGTTTTACAAGAAAACCGATCTGGCCACTCAAAAAACGTTCTGTTATAGTCCGCCCGCGCATATCGCCAGACGGTTTCTTATCTACCGCGATTCACGTTGAAAGCCCCGTCGCCCCATGGACAAACTTCGCATAATACGCCCCTGTATTCTGTCATTGCTAGCTTCAAGCGTCCTGCTCACCGGTTGTGCAGACGGCCCGATGCCGTACTTGATGTCGCTCAATCCGAAAATGCGGCAGCAGTGGGAAGCGGACGAGATGTACCAGCCAACGCTCCACCGGCAGCTTGCCGAAATGGCTGCGCTGCGCGAAAGCGCCGCGGACCTATCAGCGGCTCAACAGCGTCATTGGAGCGAGGAGATGCAGTACATCCTGGAAACACACGACAATCCGCTGCTGCGCGCTGCGGCAGTCGACGCGTTGGCCGAGTTCGCGATCCCCGAGTCCAACCAGGGCCTGAAGATTGCGTTGCACGACAGCGATTCGTCGGTGCGCCGATCGGCCTGTTGCGCTTGGGGAAAGCGGAGTGACCAGGAGGCCGTGCAAATGCTGTCAGAGTCACTCGGCAGCGATACGGATATTGAAGTGCGCATCGCCGCCGCCCGCGAACTGGGGCGGTTCCGCGATCCGGTCGCATACCAGGCGCTCGGCCTGGCACTCCACGACAAAGATCCCGCGCTGCAGTACCGCGCCGTTGAATCGCTCAAACGGGCCAGCGGAAAAGACTATGGTACCGACTTGAAAGCTTGGCAAACGTTCGCCCAAGGGCAAGATCCGGGCCCCGAGTATGTGCCATCATTGGCCGAGCGCGTCCGCAAGATTTTCTAAAAAGGTAACACTTTAGCCAAATGAAGCTACTGAGAAGGTCGGTAGGCGGCGAAAGCTTGGCAAATTGCAATAGCGGTCAGATTGGCAAAACCGCTTTGCCAATCCCGTTCGCGTTGCCCGCCTTCCGACCGAAAGCCACCCTTACTTCGGATGGCTAAACAGATATCTAAAAATGTGTCTTGGAATTCGCGGCAGGGCGGATCAAATCGCAAAATCGCTTGGTTCTGTTCGGCAATAGAGATTGAATTCAAACCAGATCTGCGTTGGGTACGATTCTCACAACGCATTCTGAGAATTCGGCGCAGACCTACCAGCGCCTCGATCCTTCGCACCATCTCCCCGCTGGTGCCACAAACAGCGGTTGGCCCGGGCGCAATGAAACCTCGGGGCGCGGTTGCGGGTCTACTCTTCCCGGCATGGTTCCGGACACGCTTGGCTGATGTTGCGGAACGCTGGTAAACCTCTTGGAGTTGGCGTTGGAGAACGGCGTATCGCCAACCGCTCCAGACCAGGTACCGCGTTTTTTCTTGCCCGTCGCTTTCACTGCCCTCAAGTGGCAACGAGCTGAAGGTCGTCCGCGACACCACGGAAGAAAGGGCAAGAAGAACCTTGTGCAGTAGCAGTGCTGGTTGCATTCAAAGCAAACCAAGCAAATCACTCGCCGCGCCCAATGCCACTACGCCACACCGGCCATTGAAGTGAGGGCACTGAGCGAAACGGCGCGCGACATAACGCCCCACCGCACAGCCAACGTCCGAAGTCTGGACAACCCAGGCAAACCAGGAAGGTCGGGCACGTAAACGCGGCGTCTAATTCGACCCCGTTACCAACAACAGGCCACAATTGAGATTCGAAGCTGAATTGATTCGATCCGCACGACCGATATGAAACGGTGTGCCTGGTAGGTCATCAGAAAGAAAAACCCAAAAACACTATTAGAAATGCTCTCTGGAGCACGGCGCGCCGCGACTGCAAACGACAGAATTTCACGGCCGTAACATTCGCGAACACCGCAATCCGATGCACAACGGCCGCGCGTTGACACCCGCGCAACGGTTTCGCGGACAACGCCAAATCTGGCTGACCACTAGCGCTGCTGTCAGGAAACACCGGAATCGCGCACGAAAACCCGTATGCACCTTTGTTGAGCAGGAACTAAGCCGTGAGATTTTGGCTCCCCATCACCATTTCGCTTCTGATTGGATTGACTCCCAGCACGGCACCGGGCGCCGTTTCGTTGGCAGCGCGCGTGTTAGCAGCCAAAGCAGCCCGGGCCCAACAGGAACGGACCGTTGCGGGGCGACTCTCAGACGCGTCCACCGAGCCCACCCAAAGCGAGGCAGCGAAAGCTCTCACGGCAGCGCCAAACGCAACCAAGGCGGCCACCCAACAGGCTCAGCCAAGCCGCGTGCCACGGCAATCAACACAGCGCCAATCAACGCAGCACGCGCAAGCGTCATCGGGACGGATCAACGTTGCGGACTGGCTCAACGGCACCGCCAACGCTTCACCCACGCCCCAAGAGACTCTTCCCACCAAGAGCAGAGCCACACCACAGGCAACACCGAGGATAGCATCGCCAGAGTCTTTTCCAGCAACGACGCTTCCAAAAAAGGCGTTTCCCCCAACTCAGGCTAAGCCCGATGACGTTGTCAACGATGAATGGCCTCACCCAGAGCAGCTTCAAGAGCCGGAAACGCGACCCCTGTCAATCAGGCCACCGCACGATGTATCGAGTCGGCAACGGCCGACTTTCGAGCATTCGACGCCAACGCACGATCCGGCCCCTGCTCCAACTCCGCTAATGGAGCGCGTTCCAGCCGAAACAGGCAAGGCCGAAACAGGCAAGGCCGAAACAGGCAAGGCCGAAATGCCCACCCCGACATTGGAACTCGCTTCTCCAGATCTCAACAACACCGTCCCCAACAACACCGTCCCCAACAACACGGTCCCCAACGAATTAGCTCCGCTGTCGCCGCAAGACGATTCGCTGCTGGAACTACGGAAGCCCAGCAACGAACCGGCGCAAGAGGTTGAGCGCAGTGTGGCGGGGCAGACTGAGCAGACGATCAAGAAGGCAGCACCACACACGCCGCCCGTGGCATCTAAGCAACCGGCCGTTCCCGAGCGGCGTAAACCGGTTGTCGTCACACCGCCGAAACCGAAGAAGCACTTTAGTCGGCAGATGCTGCAGCTGCGCGACCGGAACCGCTCATGCCTGATGTACTACTACCAGCGCCCCGAGAGTGTGACCAAACGTAGCCCCTGGGGCGTGCTGCATGCGATGATCGCATTCGGTGTCGATTCGGAGTTACAGATGGGACGGCAGCGCGTCAACGCGATCGGCTGGCTCTGTTACAACCGCCCCTGTCGCGGGTTGAAACTCATGCATTTCGACGGCAAATTTCCCGTCCCGCGTTTGGGGCCCGGCTACCAAGGACACGAGGGGCAACTGTTGTCGATGTTAGCGTTGTCGCGAGTCAAGCCGTCGTATCCGATGCGCGTCGACGGCCACGACTTGACGGTACAAGATCTGATCGAATACGAAAAATGGACCTGCCGCAGCAAGACCGAGCTGACCTTTAAGTTGATCGCACTGGCTCACTATCTCCCTTCCGACGCGACATGGACCAGCAAGTGGGGTGAGCGGTGGAGCATCCCTCGGTTGATCCAGGAAGAGCTGGCACAACCGCTCAACGGCGCCTGCTGCGGTGGCACGCATCGCTTGATTGGCCAGAGCATGGCGATCAAAGTGCGGCAAAAGCGTGGCGAGCCCGTGAACGGCCAGTGGTTACGTGCCAAGAAATACGTCGACTCGTACCACAAATATGTGATCCGCCTGCAGAACCGAGACGGCAGTTTCAGCACCAGTTGGCTCAAGAAACGCGATGGTTCAGGCGACATCGACCGGCGCATCCAAACGACGGGCCACATACTCGAATGGCTGGTCTTCTCACTGCCCGAGAACGAATTGACCGATCCTCGCATCGTCCGAGCGGTCAGTTTTCTCAGTACATCGATGCTGAAGTACCGTCAGAACGACTGGGAGATTGGGCCGCGTGGGCATGCGTTACGCGCATTGGCGTTGTACAACGAGCGTGTTTTTGAGGAGAAACCGGGTCAGCGGCGTGCCTTGCTGGCCAAACGACCGCGCAAGAGCTCAAGGAAATAGAGGCTTGGCGATCGCGCGTCATACTTTACCGGGCGGCATATCGCAAACGCCTCAAACCCTATTCGCCAGCATCGCATCTGCCGAGCACTCGCCGGGCTCGGGTGCCGTCCCCGTTAACGACCGTGCCTGATACGGCCCCGTCACGTCCGCTCATGCCGAGCGGCGGGCTAGGAATGTGTTGTCGCATTCGCGGCGGAGCGACTCGGAGCCGAAGACCGTTTGGTTTTGCTCCACCATTAGAGGTTGAAATCGAACGCATTGTACGGCGGCCGCCATCAGTAGAACACATTCTCAGTTGCTTGCGCGCCGGTTTCTTTGGGTAAGGGGCATGACGCGCCCGCGTCTTTGGTTACAATGACGTTGCGGCGGCAGCAGGTTCTTCGTGAGCTGGGTGCGCATTGCAAGCGTGGTGCTGCGAGGGCTTGCGTGGTTTCTTCCGTTCAAGCTGCTCCCCTCCTGTGGCGCGCCGCACTTGATCGCCTCGAACTACCGTCCCCCCCTCACTTGTCACGGCCGACGGCATGAAAACGCAGAAGTTCAACAAACAGTTTGCCAAATTCTACGGCGTCGCGGCGCAGCTTGCAGAAACCGTCGAAGCCGACGCGCTGCTGGTCGTCCTGGACGGTCCCACCGATTGGCAGAAGCTGATGGAAAAGCCTGGCGATACCAAGATCCTGATTACCTCGGACTCGGACGAGACGCTTCAGGGCGCTCGCGATGCCGGCTTCGACACGGTGCTGGTGAACATGCCCGATGCGCCCGTTTTCGAAATGTTGACGCAGGCACTGCTCGAAGCCGTGGCGGACGACATTCTAGTACCGGGTGCGGAAGTGATTGCCATCTATAGTGGCTTCGAGGCGGGCAAAATCGATTCAGTCAGCTATATCCATTTGGAAGAGCATCTGGGCAAATTGACGGCGCGCGACTTGCGTCAGCTGGAAACGAGTGTCCCGCTCGACACACTCAAGACCGTTGTCGATTTGGCGGTCGAAATCGGCCGTGAGGGGCGCGAGGGCAAGCCGGTCGGCACGTTGTTTATCATCGGTGATACGCGCAAAGTGCTGCAGTATTGCCACCCGGCCGGCTTCGACCCGGTACGAGGTCATAAACGCGTAGAACGCGACCTCCATGACGCCCGGATTCGCGAGGCGGTCAAGGAAATCGCTCAGCTGGACGGCGCGATCGTCGTTTCGGCCGACGGCAAGGTCGAACGCGCTTGCCAGATCGTGGACGCCTCGCACGCCAATTTGACGTTGTCGAAGGGGCTTGGCACGCGTCATTGGGCGGGTGCCGCGATCAGTCGCGTCACCAAAGCGATCTCCGTGGTGGTCAGTGAAACGAATGGCACCGTCCGCTTGTTCATCAACGGCGAAGTCATGCTCAGAATCGAACCGTTCCGCCGCGCCATGAAGTGGCGGGATTTCGATTACGAACCACCTTCAAAGACGTCCGAAGGAACCGGAAAACCGAAAAAAGGGAATACCGAGTAGCGGTCAGTGCTGGTCGCCCTCAACCGCCTTGTGCGGTTGGTGATAGAGCCTATTGGGCTAGAGAAGATAGTTCGCATCATGGCCGGTACAATTTTCGCATCTGCGGGCAACCCCGAGGGTGTTCCGGCAGACGCGATCCATTGCCTGCTTGAGCTCCAAACCATCCTTGCTGTTCGCAACACGAGAAATCTGCAAGACCCAGGAACATGAATTCACAACTCCCAGCACAGGTCACTCAGCGG
The DNA here is from genome assembly GCA_024277285.1 of Planctomycetota bacterium. The sequence continues at coordinate 17,969 of JAJRVM010000254.1, read as the reverse complement.
CTGTCGACGTGTGGTGTCGTCGCGGTCTTGGTCATCGACGACGCGAAGGATGCGATCCCGCTCGCGCAAGCGCTCTTGGACGGCGGCATCGACGCCATGGAGCTCACGTTGCGCACCCCCGCAGCGTTGGACGCCTTGATCGCCATTGACAAGCACGTCCCCAACATGCTGGCAGGGATCGGCACGATTCTCCGCCCGGACCAGGTACTCGAAGCGCGTGATGCGGGCGCCGCATTCGGGGTCGCACCCGGGCTGAATCCGCGCATCGTCGAAGCAGCTCAACAAATTGACTTTCCGTTCGCACCCGGGATCCTCACCCCATCCGACCTCGAACGGGCATTGGAACTCGGCTGCCGTGACGTCAAATTCTTTCCGGCCGAACCTTCGGGCGGCCTCAAGTACATGAAGAGCCTGGCGGCACCTTACGCACATTTGGGAATCCAATTCGTACCGCTGGGCGGGCTGACACAGGATCACATCAGTTCGTACCTGGCCGATCCGCTCGTGCTGGCCATCGGCGGCTCGTGGCTCGCCCCGCGCAGCATGATCCAAGCGGGCCAGTGGTCGACGATCGTGGCCCGTGCTGCGGCTGCACGGCAGGCAGTGGAGCAGGTACGTTCTTGAGTGTGGTGCCGTCCACGTTGGGAGAAAGCGATGCGAATTGTAACTTTTGGCGAGATCATGGCGCGCATCGCCGCGCCCAGTTTCCTGCGTCTGCGTCAATCGATTCCCGGTCCACTGAACCTGACCTTTGCCGGCGCCGAGGCGAATGTTGCCGCGTCACTGGCCATGTTAGGCGCAGACGCCGAGTTCGTTACGGCATTGCCCAACCACGCATTAGCCGATGCGTGTGTCGGCGTGCTCCGGGGAATTGGTGTGGAAACGCGGCATATCGTGCGTTGCGATGCCGGGCGATTGGGCCTGTACTTCTTGGAGAGTGGCGCCAATCAACGTCCCAGTCAGGTGATTTACGACCGTGACTCCTCAACGGTCGGCATGACTCCCAGCCAATCGTACGATTGGGATGCCATTTTCGACGGCGCCAAGTGGTTTCACATCACCGGGATCACGCCGGCGGTAAGTGAGACGGCTGCTCATGTTGCCTTGCATGCGACTCAGGCGGCCCAAGAACATGGCTTGACCGTATCGTGCGACCTGAATTTCCGCAAGAAACTTTGGCGTTGGGATCCCGATATCGCACCGCGTCAGCTGGCCGAAGATACGATGCGGCAGTTGCTACAACATGTCGACTTATTGGTGGCCAACGAAGCAGACTGCGCCGACGTATTGCAAATCTCCGCCGGCGGCACCGACGTCGATGCCGGGAAGCTGGACATCGATCGATACCCAGACGTGGCGCGGCAAGTCGTTGCGCAGTTCCCCAACATCAGCCAAGTCGCGATTACCTTGCGTGAAAGCCATTCAGCATCCCACAACGACTGGGGAGCGATGCTCTATCGCGCCGTCGGCGAAGAGGCCGAAGAGACTTTGTTTGCGCCGCTGGACAAAGAGCAGCAGTACCATCCCTACGAGATCAAGAACATCGTCGACCGCGTCGGTGGCGGCGACGCGTTCGCGGCTGGCTTGATCTATGCACTCAATTCAGAAGATCTTGCCACACCGACCGACGCCATCCGCTTCGCCGTCGCTGCATCGTGTCTAGCCCACTCGATTATCGGCGACTTCAACTTCTCGACGCGTCAGGAGGTCGAATCCCTGATGCAAGGCTCCGGCTCAGGACGCGTCGTGCGGTGAACTAGCTGGCAGTGGGCGTAACCGTGCACGGCTGTAAGCCGAGAACTGGTAGCTCGATTCGGCCTCAGCCACGCGGCGGGTGATGGACAATCTATTGTTCGGCCGAAGAGGGAATCAGGGCGTGTTGCAGGTAGCTGACCAGTCGTGCCTCCAGCTGCGACAAGCCCAGCGAAGGGCGTGTTCTCAAATCGTTGACCAGTCGTGCGTCAAGCTGCGACAAGCCCAGCGGAGGGCGTGTTCTCAAATCGTTGACCAGTCGTGCCTCAAGCTGCGACAAGCCCAGCGGAGGGCGTGTTCTCAAATCGCTGACCAGTCGTGCCTCCAGCTGGGACAAGCCCAGCGGAGGACCTTTTCATCAGCGTCGATCCGCGTTGAAGAGCGGTCCTCTTCCTGAATGTGCCGATCACGCCCTCATACTAGGCTTCGTCTCAAAACTCGTATTTACCACCTTGCGTTTCGCGTAATCTGCTGAAAATGGCATGGCTTTGCCGCGCGAAAAGACGTTTTGAGACAAAGCCTAGGACGGCCGCGCAAGTTCTACGGCGCGGGCCATATTCTGACCATCGTTACACCGTGGCGTGGCACGATCGTTGTGAATTGGTCCGTGAACACGTTAAGGTCCTTTTGACGCCACAGGTCGCGCACACGCTGTGGGCCCGCCAACTCCAGTTCCGACCATGACACGGCAATCTTCCGCTCCTTGGCAGCGAGATTGAAAATCCCCACGGCCAACGAACCATCTTTCAGCGGCTTGACCATCACCAGCGACGCGCCATCATCGCGGCGCACGACGCGCGCTTGCTTGCCCAGTTCGTCCTGATCGACGGCAATCACTTCCGCATTGCAAAGCACATTCAGAGTGAACTCGTCCAGTTTGGCCATATCACCCGAGAAAATAAGCGGAGCGGCCATGAGGCACCACATCGACATGTAGGAATACTGTTCATTGCCCGTCAAAGTAGTGGGGTGCCCGACTGTCTGACCACGTGCGGCCCCAACCCAGCCGATCAAGATGTAATCGGGATCGTTCCATTGGCCCGGCTTGGCATATTTCCAATGCTGAGCGTTAGCCAATCCGATCGAATAGAATCCGGGCAATTCACGGTTGCGTGCCAGTCCCAAATCGCCTGTTGTACGCCAACAATGCCCTCCCACTTCACCGCCCCATTGCCACACGTCACCCATACCGTACTGGCACAGATTGAAAACAAGGTAGCGATCGAGCGACTTGAGGATCGTCCCCATCTTCGTGTAGGGTCGCATCAGCCGGTCGCGTCCTTCCCCGCTTGCCACACCACCGTACGAGCACCAGTCGTATTTCAGAAAATCAAAACCCCACTCGGCAAACTGTTTCGCGTCCACCAATTCGTGTTGGTACGAACCGACATACCCCGCACAGGTCCATGGTCCGGGCGAGATGTAGGTCCCGGCGCGAAGTCCTTTTGTATGAATATGGTCAACCATTCCCTTGATGTCGGGGAACTTCGAGTTCGTCAGTACTGCCCCAGTCGTGTCACGATAGGGCGTATCCCCTTTTTGCTTCATCCAGCAGTCGTCGATGTTCACATACATATAGCCGTAGTCCGCCATCCCCGACTGGATCATGACGTCCGCTGCCGCACGCATGTGTTTTTCGGTAACACGGTGATAGTGTATATACCAGCTGTTCCACCCCATGGGCGGTGTGAGTGCGAGGGTGTCACCAACCACAATGGTGAATTCTTTTTGACCTTCCCCCGCCGCATTCTCGGCTTGGATTGTCGTCCGATAGCGCCCGGCCTTCTTTGGCACGCGTCCTCGAATAATCCCCGCCTTCGCGTCAAGTTCAAGGCCGGGCGGCAATCCTTCGACGGCAAACTTGATCGGCCGCGTGCCGGTACACGGAATGCGATAGATGAACGGGCGTCCCGGTCGCTCGCCGAACAGACGCGGGCCGTTCAGCTTGGGGGCGGGACCGGGCTTGGGAGTGAGAATCACTTTCGGCTCTTTCGGAACGGGCGGTGCATCGATGGCAACTGGCTTGTCTCCACTTGTCTCGAACGCGGCATCGGCCCAGTCGGCATGGTCAAAACCGATGCCATCCCGAGCGTCACGCACAACCAGCAGCAAGAGTTTTTTGCCCGTGATGTCAACATCGACACGCTTTGCCGGGTCGCCGGCTTTCATAATCCCACTGCGAAAAACGTTTTTGTCATCCGCCACGATGCGAAACTCAACACTTCCTGGACTCGTACCGACTTCGTCATCGACACCAACCCACGCCGTAAACCGTTTGACGCCCCCTTTCAGATCAATCCACATCGCGCTGGGCGCATGCGTTCCTACGCCATGCTGAAACTTGCGGCCGGCGATCGCCAGGGGCTGGTCCTGGACCGAACGATTGGCCATCGGCTGGCCCCACCCGGATGTCATTTTCCTGACATCAAGTGATCCGAGCGGCACATCTTCCGCCCCACTGCGGGATGTCACCGCACACCAAACGGACAGTGCACAAACAACAACCCCAAGAAACCGGTGCATACAAACCATAGTGCGATCTCCAAAAGTACGGCCCTGAAACGACGCAGTGTGGCACGGCACTCCGTGCCGTGAAAGAAACACAGTGGCACGGTATTGCGTGCCGCAAGAGAAAAACCGGCGCCCGGCACTCCGTGCCGTGAAACCCCACAACACGCCGTGCCCTGAGCCGCCACGTCAGCGGTGCACGACTCCGGAAACGCGTCCAGCATCCGCCAAGGCGCGCATCCTCGTTCTCCACCACGGTCTTATCATTGTGCCAGTTCTCCCGCCCGAATCAAGGCGGTTTACTAACAAGCATTGCTCCCTGATTGCATCCGTGCGCCAGGTAGCATAGTTTAGTTGGACTGCACTGCTTATCGCGCGAGATGGCAACCCCATTGCCCCTGCACCGACGATTCACCACGTGCGGCAACGTAGACTGGGTCCATTGATAGCATTCCAGCTCGGACATGAGGGACAAGTACCGATGCATGTAGCGGAACTGGGACGATTGGACACGGCGCTGGTCGTCGCCTACTTGGTGGCAGTTGTCGCGTTGGGTTTGTGGATGAGCCGCGGCGTGAAGTCGACCAAGGACTTCTTCCTGGCTGGCAAATCACTCCCATGGTGGGCCGTAGCGATGTCGTTGGTCGTGTCAGACATTGGCGCCAAGGACATGATCGGCGTGGCTGCTGATTCGTATCGTTACGGCGCGGTGATGATGAACTTCGACTTTATTGGCTGCAGTCTGGCGGTATTGATTGCCGCGTTTCTGTTCATGCCATTCTTCTGGATGGCCGGAATCTACACGATCCCCGAGTACCTTGGTCGCCGTTACAACCAGCACGTCCGCAGGTTCTTCGCCATCGCCTGGACCTTATTCATGGTCGGCACGCTCGGCACGATCTTCGTCAGCGCTGCGGCCATGTTCAAGATTCTGTTAGGGTGGGAGTTCGCCTTTTCGGTCGGTATCACCGCGTTGATCGTCGGCGTTTACACGACCGTAGGTGGATTGAAAGCGGTGGTCGTCACCGACGCATTCTCTTGCGTCGTTCTAATCATCGGTGCGACGCTGATTTGCCTGATCGGGTTGGACCGAGCCGGCGGTTGGACGGCCATGCAGCAATCGATCCAGTCAGCTGACCTTGGCTGGACCGCCGATCATTTCTCCCTTGTGCCACCGGTCGACCATCCGAAATACTCATGGCCCGCGGTCTTCTTGGGGCTCTGCCTGGTCCTCGGCCCGTCGTACTGGATCGGCAACCAGGCGATCGTCCAGCGGAATTTCGGAACGCGCAGCGAGAACGATGCGCGCGCCGCCTACGTGCTGTGCGCGGCGATCAAGATGTTCTTCCCACTGTTGTTGGTCATTCCCGGCCTGATCGCCTTGGCGCTATTCCGCGATCAACTGGGAATCCCGTTTCTCAATGGTAACCTGGCCACTCCCGACGGCAATTGGGACGGCAATCTGGTGCTTCCCTACCTGGTCGTCACACTGTTGCCCAGCGGCGTATTGGGACTGGTCGTCGGCGCGTTCTTAGCGGGCGTGCTGTCGAATCTCGACTCGTATGTCAACTCGGCCAGCACCTTGTTGGTAAACGACATCTATCGCCCTTTGATCAACCCCGAAGCGACCGATCGCCAGTGTTTGGTTCTGGGAAGATGGTTGGTCGTCGTTTTCATCCTCTTCGGAGCAGGTGCCAGCTATTTAGTTGACCATTGGTTCGAGTCGGTTTTTGATGCATTCCAGACGTTTCTCTCTTTTTTCCAAGGGTCACTGCTGGCACTCTTGTTGCTCGGCATGCTCTGGCGCCGCACCACGCAGTGGGGTGGTCTAGCCGGCATGTTGATCGGTGTCGGCACGGCCGCAGCCGTTCAATTCCACCGTCAATTGCTTGGCTGGGACGGAGCCACGTCGTTCCTGTGGGTCGCATGGTGGTCGTTTGCCGCGGCATTCGTCAGTACGGTAGCCGTCAGCTTGGTCACGAGGCCTTTTGACGAAGAGCGACTCCGCGGACTCGTATGTTGGATTCCAACCGAGAAGGAGACCTCCTGATGCCAACATTACTTGACCTTGGGCGATGGCTGCCTGCGGACACGGTAACAGGTGCATGGCTGACACTGTCGGCATTCGACGGCAAGTGGGCCTTCGTCGGCGCGCTGGTTTCGGTCCTGATCTGGCTGATCGTTATGCCACGCCGACTCGTTGGGCATGTCGCGCAGAGTCCTCCTTGGTGGCGTAACGTGCGGGTGTGGGCGATGGTCATCTGCCTGATACAAATCGTGATCTATTGGCGGTTTGGTTAGGAGACGCAAACATGGCTCCAAGCCAATCGACCGAACTCGACTCGTTCAAGACAGACCACTACCAGGCGCCGCTGGCCTCAGCCGTTGCCAATGACCTGATCGCCTTGCTTGGACACAAAGGCGAACCTTGGGTTGGCGACCTTCGCCGCCGCCTGCGCGGCGCACTCGACGGCGCCGAAGATCACTACTTCGTGGCGCGCGACGATAACCGCATGGTAGGGCATGTCTGGTACACCGTGGCAGCGGTCGACCCGCGACTCGGACTGATCGGACATGTCTACACCCACCCCGATGCACGCCGCCGGGGCGTTTCCAAGCAGTTGCTAACGGCGGCCTTGGCCGAGTTCGATAGGCGTGGCGGGACACTCATGCAGTTATTCACGTCCACACCTTTTACGATCCCGCTCTATGAACAACTTGGTTTCGAAAACGTCTTTTCGCAACCAGCCTATCACGATCAAGACTGGTACATGCTCCGAGTGGAAGCACCAGAAAGCCGGCTCGACAATTGGCTTGTCACCGGTCGAATCACGCTCCGAACACTCTCCTGTAGCGACCTGCCACAATACAGCCTACTCTACAACGCCGCGCACGACACGTTGCTCAAGGACCGTGCGCAACGCATCGGATTCGGCCTCGAGGCGGAGTTAGCGTTTATCGAATCGATCGAGGCAATCAGGCAGCAGCGAGGCACTTGCTCCGTCCTCGATAACGACCAAACGATCGTCGGTGCCGCGTCACTCTTTGGCGACCCGTTTTCCCATCAGGCACACGTTGGACTGTTCGACATCTATACCTGCCTCCAGGCCTCTGCTCACACGACTCGATTAGCCGACCATTGCCTGCAAGCGGGCCGCGAAATGGGTATCGAGAAAGTGTACGCCATGAGCGTCGATGCCTCCAAGCGTGCACTGTTGCTGCAGCTTGGGTTCACTCGGATTGCAACGCTTCCAGATCATTACCGAATTGGAGAACGGAATTACGATTGCGAGCTGTTTGAGTTGGCATAGTGGATCCCAGATAGTGGATCCCAGTTTGAGAATCTTCGCGCTTTGCCGTGCTGGCTGCTCCCGCTGTATCCGTCCTGGCTAACGGACCAGGTTCGTCCCATTGAGGCTTGCGTGAGCGTTTCGGAACTGGCTGATCAAACGGGGACTCAGGCCCCCCGTGCCAGGGCGGTTTATCTCCAAGACAAACTCGTATTGCCCGCCAGCCCTCGTGTGAACGACCGGCATTCGCCGAATCCACCAGGCACTGACCAGATCACCATTCCACTTTGAAACGAATACTCCAGGCCCAGCCGAAGGCTCCGGTTTCAGCTTGAACACTTTGGTTACCGCCGCCACCATCTGCCGATCGTCCCCCATCGTACCGTCCATTGCCAATCGCTGAACGCGCTGTTGTTTGTCAAAATAGTAGGTAATTGATCCAACAACGTCTTGCGGGTGAGTGCCAGTGATGACAGGAACACGCAGCCCTTCCAAGCCATTTTCACTGCGCGTTGTCGCGACATGAGGCCAGTATTGGGTGACCCAGCGGGGATTGACGTCGAACCGCAGGATCCCGGCAAGTGTTACGGTCGGCGTCAATCCCGACGCAACCGTGGCGGCAGCAGGGCTGGTAGCCACCAGTTGTTGCTGCTTGGCAAGCAACTGGTTGACCACGGGGTAATCAATCCCCTCGATCAGTTCAAGTTCATCCGCCTGTGATCTGCTGGCGAACATACCACGAATCTTCTGCTGCAGCTCGCCACTGGTATCGCTGAACATCGCGTACGGTACGGCCACACTGAGCGTTAACAGCACCACAAAATAGAATCGACGTATCAGCCCGATCATAACTTGACTCCACATTCAACGTGCAACCAATCCCCCATGCTCCACTAGGCCCAAACGCCTCCGCGCACCTGCGTGTCATTCAATGCAATTGATCATGCACAAACCGCTGAGGGAGCGAATACAGGCAGAAGGCTTCTCTTTGCATCGGAAAGAGCGATCGACGACTTGCGAAATCATCCCGTGTCTGGAGCAGATTGCCCAGCCAAAAGAAAACGTAAGCGGCGTACGTTAACCGCGAAGGATCGCACGCGCCACCCCATCCGCACAACCGGCGCTACCCAAACAACCTGGTTCAAACGCTTGTTCTGCAACGGACCCGAAACCGATTGATCATTAGCCGTTCACTTGCACTGCTCGGAGAATAGAACAGGATGAATCTGCTTCTGGGGCGGCGGTAGCCGACCAGTTGCGGGCTCCGACCGGGACAAGCCCGGTGGAAGCCTGGTATGCATTCGAACGGTTACGAATCGGCACCAAACTGTTCTTGCAGTTGCTCGGGCGTCGTTCCCATCAGCGCGGCGGCATATTCGAGTGCCGAATAATAGGCAGCCCGTTCGTTACCCAATTCGATGCCGAGTGCCTGCAGCATGCGTTCCGCGCGCTCCAGCGGATAACGCCGCTGCAATTGCTTTAGAAGGCACGAAAAGTCCTCTTCGCGTAACGCCTGGCTGATCGACTCATACCGGCCGATCAAGTGGTTAGGATTATGTGCGAGGACCAGGTGGCGACAGTTGGCCGCGATCGCAGCTAGTCCCATGCGAGTGGCAACGGCCCCGGCCAATAAGAGCAGCCGATCGCGCGTATGAGGACGACGGCGACGCTGACTTGCTGAAGCCAGATGGAGATAGATCGACAATAGGTAGCCGGGATCAGACATACTGCCTATCATCGTTATTGTCAGGGCCGATGGCAAGAGTGCAAACGCGTTTGGTAACCGCTCATTCATGACAACCGACAGACTAGACGATTATCGCTGGCTGATTAGCGAAGCTGGAATCGCGTGTTACGATTCTCTCTTGGACGATTCCAGATCGCTCTTGCAACGCACACGACGGCTGCGCAAGCAGGTATCCGCATCGCGTGCGCACCTGGTGCTGGAGCTCGTGGAACTACGGCAACGCGGCGCCGTTAAGTTTGACGAGGCAAAGCGATTGTTTTTTACGCCACGCGCGTTAGAACAGGCCAGCGATCAGTGGATTGCCGATTACAAGGCGCAACGATTTCCCGTCAACGCATTGGTCGCCGACCTCTGCTGCGGGATAGGTGGCGACCTTTTCAGCCTCGCACGACACGCACCGACGGTGGGCGTCGACCTCGACCCGGTCCATGCACTGCTGGCGGAAGCCAATTGCCAAGCTCTTGGCCTGCAGACGTGTCGAGCGGAGGTGACGGATGCAGCCACCTTCGATCTGCGTCCGTGCGCCGCTTGGCATATTGACCCAGACCGTCGCCCGAGCGGCCAACGTACGACGCACGTCGACTATGCCGTGCCACCCGCATCACGCATTGACCAGTTGTTACGGCAATTGCCCCACGCCGCTCTGAAGACGGCACCGGCTGCGGATCTTCCACCGTCGTGGAAGGCAAACGCCGAACGCCAATGGATTGGCAGCCGGCGCGAGTGCAAACAACAGGTGGTCTGGTTTGGCGAGCTCGCCAGACACCCGGGACAACACACGGCCGCAGTGGTGAACCACCGCAAACGCTGCAGCGACCTGTTGGTCGGCCAGCCTTTCGTTCCCATTGAGCCAGCGCCGTCACTAGGTCGCTATCTATTCGAACCGCACGCTGCCGTCCTGGCCGCTCAGTTGACCGGCGCACTTGCCGCGAAACACAGCTTGCGCGCACTGGACCCCACTACTTGCTATCTGACGTCGGACGGTCCCATCGACGACCCCTTGATCGATTGCTTCACCATACTTGATAGTATCCCGTTCGATCTGCGCAAGTCACGTGCCCTGCTGCGCCGTCATGACATTGGGCCATTGGAAGTCAAGAAGCGAGGCGTGAAAATCGAGCCCAACGTGGTTCGACGAAAAGTGCAGGGGAAGGGCTCGCGCCAAGCCACACTCGTCATTGCACCAGGCAACGGTTCGGTTCGCGCGATACTGTGTCAACGCCACATCGCCCCTTGAGAGTCCACAAACTATGCCCTCGGTAACCGTTCATCTGTACGCCACGTTTCGCCAACACCTGGATGGCCAGCCAACGGCATCCGTACCGATCGAACCAGGCCAGACGATCGAACAGCTGCTCGAACAGTTGGGAGTGCCGATCGAGCAAACGCGCATCATTTTCTGTAACAATCGGTTGGTCGACATCGGTCACACCTTGGATGGGGGCGAGCGCATAGGCGTGTTCCCCGCAGTCGGCGGTGGTTAAGATACGGAGGAGCAGTGTAGAGTGTGTCAAGCTCGCTCACGCCGAGATGGTAGCCGCACCAACCTGACGAGCGATTGACGGCACACCCTACGCGTGATCGTTTGCGATCTGCACAGTTATGAATCGTCGCTGCCACCAGACACGGTTTCGGGCGCAATGCGAATGATGCTACAATCGGTGACGCGATCAATGACTCCAGCCAATCATATGAGGTACATGATTCATGTCCGTGATCTACCGCATCAACATGACTGAATTGTCGGTGACTGCCGAGTGCCCAAGTGAAACGCATGAGCGTTTCGGAGGACGCGGACTGACCAGTGCCATCGTGGCCGAAGAAGTACCGGCAACCTGCCACCCATTGTCAGCCGAAAACAAGCTTGTGCTGGCCCCCGGGATCCTGACCGGTTCGGGAGCACCCTGTGCCGGGCGGCTTTCGGCCGGGGCCAAGAGTCCCTTGACCGGAACGATTAAAGAGGCGAATTCGGGCGGCATGGCGGCGTTGGCGTTGGCAGCGCTGGGGATCAAGGCGTTGGTCATTGAAGGCGCGCCGGCCAAGGACCATCTGTATCGATTCGTTGTCACGTCAGAGGGCGTCGAAATTGAAGAAGCGAATTCACTCAAAGGATTGGGCAATTACGAGACGGTGGAGAAGCAAATCGATCGGTTCGGCGATAAGATTGTCTGTATCAGCATCGGACCGGCTGGTGAAATGGGCTGTGCCAGTGCTACGATTGCAGCAACCGACGTCGAACACAGGCCGACACGCCACTGCGCTCGAGGCGGGCTTGGGGCCGTTATGGGCGCCAAGGGTGTGAAAGTGATTGTGCTGGATCCGACGGGCGGGCAACGCACGGAACCGGCGGACCGAAAGGCTTTTACGGCGGCCGTGCGTAAGTTTGCGGCGGCCCTGAGTGGTCACCCGTTGAGCGGCGCAACGTTGCCGACCTACGGTACCAATATCCTGGCTAACGTGATCAACGAGGCCGGCGCGTTTCCAACACGCAACTTCAGCGCGGGACAATTCGAAGCAGTCGAGTCGATAAGTGGCGAACGGCAGCATGATCTGATTGTCGAGCGAGAAGGGACATTGGCGCACGCTTGTCAACGCGGCTGCACGATCAAGTGCTCGCGAATCTATAACGATGCGGACGGTCAGTACTTGACGAAAGGTCCCGAGTACGAGACGGTCTGGGCGCATGGTGCGAACTGTGGCATCGACGACCTCGACGCCATCGCCCGAATGGATCGAATGGACGACGATATCGGCATCGATACCATCGAGACGGGGGCCACAATCGCCGTGGCGATGGAAGCGGGAATTCTCCCGTTTGGTGACGCCAACGGTGCGTTGGGGTTGTTGGAGGAAGTGCGAAAGGGTACGCCGCTGGGGCGGTTGGTCGCATCGGGTGCGGAAGTCTTGGGGAAAGCCTACGGCGTAACTCGCATTCCGACCGTGAAAGGTCAGTCGATACCGGCCTATGATCCACGCGCAATTAAGGGGATCGGAGTGACATACGCCACGACGACTCAGGGCGCGGATCACACGGCCGGTTATGCCATCGGGCCCAATATATTGGGTGTGGGAGGCAACGTTGATCCGCTATCGCCCGAAGGGCAAGTGGAACTGAGTCGCAATCTGCAGATCGCAACGGCGGCAATTGACGCGGCGGGAATGTGCCTGTTCGTTGCGTTTGCTGTACTCGACGATGCAAATGCCGCGGAAGGGTTATGCGAACTGGTTGCCACATACACCGGTCGAACATTCGGCGCCGATGAACTCGTGCAGTTAGGTAAAGAGGTCCTGATTTACGAGCGAGACTTCAATAGGCGAGCCGGTTTTTCGGCCGTCGACGATCGACTGCCCGATTTCTTCAAACACGAGAAGCTGCCGCCGCATGATGCAACGTTTGATGTACCTGACGAGGAGCTCGATACGTTGTTTGATTTTGAGTAACCGTTCACGAGAATTCACACTTCACGAAGAAAACGAACCGCAGAATATCGATATTCCGAGGTTTTCTTCTCGCTGTTTCAAGATCGCGTGAACGGCTATCTTAATCTTAACCTGGATTATTAGTGTTCATCAGCGGTTCACTTGTTCTGCCCCGTGAACAGTTACGATTTCGGGTAGTTGCTCACGGCCTTTGACCGTGACTTTTTATTCAGGCCCTGAGAGTCTCAAGACCCGAAGATGCCTCGAATCCGGTGCCGTGCGACACTTCTTGGGAAAGATTCCCAAGCTACGCAGTGTGGTACGCCGCTCCGCGGCGTTCGCACCGCCGGAAAACAGCCCAATGGTGTTGCCGCCAAACGCTGCGAAACGGACCCCCACGGCACGGAGTGCCGTGCTACACTTCTTGCCCACGGCACGGAGTGCCGTGCTACACTGCGTCCCAACAAATTAACGCACAAAGATGCCTGCCTGCTGACCGGGTCGCGGTGCCTTGTTACCGACCGGCGGCAGCTCGGGCAACCGTGGCAAAGAGCACCAACGTGTGGCGACCGACGACAGACGAAGGGTGCGGTGACCGGTGAACAGCAACGGACCGCCGCGCCGAAGCGAGACGGTCCGTGTTTGATGGTTGTCCGAACCCGAACGAAATCGCGTTAGCCGCAGCTATGCTTCGGCTGGTTCTTCCTTCATCGGAGGCATTTCTAACGTTTTGCTTTCTAATCCTGCCTTGGCCAGAACCACATAGAGCACGAAACCAATGATGATCGCAGCAACGGGAGGGCAGGGGACTTTCCCGGCCAGTCCAGGTATGAAGTTGGCCGAGCCCGCGGCAAAACCAACGGCCCATGAGATCCACCCAGCCGGATTAAAGCCGGCGCGAGGTCCCGGCCACTTGCGACCGGCAAGCAGATAGTCTGCCGTCATCGCACCGCAGATTGGCCCGAACGACGCGCCGATGATGCCGAAGACTGCGGCAGCTTGGCCAGCCTTGCCCGACAACACGAGAGCGATCGAGCAGGCGGTGCCAATACCCACCGTGATGAACGGATTCACCTTGGGTAACGTGTTCTTGAAACTGGCAGCAGCGATCAGCGAACTGAAACAGGCCGGTGGAAAAGCGGCGATCGCCAACAGCAGCCAGAAAATCTGTGCCGTTCGCTCACCCATGATCGCATCCATGAGCTCGGTCGGCTTGTAGATCACCTCCTTGCCTTCCATCAGCCCAGAACCGTAGGTTCCCGCAACGATCAACACGGCCATACATCCGGTGAAGATTGTCGCCAGCGCCACGCCGGTGAGACCGCCCATGTGAACGTCTTTGGTGTCACGGTTACTCGAAGCAATATCCACACCCGCAGCACCCGCTGTCGCAAAGAAGCCAACAATATTGGCAATCGCGACCATAATCAACGTCGTCGAACTGATGCCGAGGTCCGCAGTGACACCCAATTGGGCTGGCTCGAATTTCCCAATTCCGGAGGCCGTCTTCACAAGCAAAATGATCAAGATCACGAATGGGATCAACGGTAGAAACGTTGCCACTTTGGCAACATATTGGATACCCTTCAAGCCAACGAACGCCGCAACGATCGTCCAGAGGATCCCGATTCCCATGTGAACCGCTGACCCGCCTGCATAGCCCGCGAACTTGGCCAGCAGCTCGGCGGAAAAATAGGCGTTCACCGCCAACCAACCGAACTGTAAGACGCCCATAAAGAAACCGGGCATCAAGAAGCCACCGATAACACCGTAAGTGGATGTTCCGACCACCGCCAAGGGAAGCCCGGTTTTCATCCCCATCAGAGCGGGAGCAAGGTAACTGGCGAAATGACAGATGAGGGCGGCAAGTACAATCCCGGCAAAAGCAACGAGCAAACCGTGCGCCATGATCCCGCCGACAGTGGGATCGTCGCTGCTGGCAGGAACACTTTGCCAGAACACGAACCAGAGCATGATGCCGGCATACGTCTGCGCGGTGCTCTTGTACCATGGAACGCGAGCCGCACGCGGTACCGGCTGTGCAGACGCGACATAATCTGGAAGATTCGAAGCCATGAACGTCCCTCCTTACACGACCAGCGGGCCGCGTAATAAAACGTGATAAAGCGTACTATCACTCGAAGGTGACAGTTCGCATACGGTGCGTGGCCAGCAACCAAATCGCTCGCCATTTCCAAACAGACCGAAGGATCATGAGTATACCCCGGTCCCATGCCGTGTAAAACAGTCTGAATTCCGGTTTTCCCGGCCTTCAAACGCCCTTTCGGTCCGGTCATGCGTTTTGCATGCAATGCCGAAACCTTGCGGCGTAATCCGCGCTGCCGCCCGGCACAAGTCGTCCACTGAAAAAGCCTTCGACATTCGTCGCTTGGGCTTCTTTCGTCATTAGTCATTAGGTAACAGGTTAGCCGAATGAAGTAATGTCGCTTTCAAAAGACTCCCATGGGCTCGTCCCATGGGTGAAAACGCCTGGTGAGCTACCCGCGATGCCGGGGGGGGATGGACGCCACGGGTAGCCTACCAATCCTCTTCACCCACCGCACAAGGCGGTGGGGGTCGACCGATGGAAAATGAACTCGAGTGCACATCCCACTTCAGATGGCTAAACGGTTACGTCATTAGTAATTCGTTACTTACGAACAGTTGCGATTGCAAAGTGGCGTTGGCGAACGAGAGTAATCGATTGGCGCGCAGCCCTCTCTTTCTGACCGCCAACCTCTGGACTCTAGTCTCTCGACTCTGGACTCTGGACTCTCGACTCTCGACTCTCGACTCTAGTCTCTAGTCTCTCGACTCTAGTCTCTGGACTCTGGACTCTCGACTCTCGACTCTCGACTCTCGACACTCGACACTAGACTTGCGGGCGAAGCCCGCAGTAGAATCAGCGTAGTCGCGACCGAAGTGCACCAGTCCCGAGCCCGCTTGACGCGTGCACTGGTCGCCCCTCAACAGCCCGACACTTTCGCATCAAGAGGTTCAACCATGCCAGTAACGCGCCGCCAATTCCTGACGATCAGTGCCGCCGCCAGCTCACTCTCGCTATTACCACTTGTCCAGAGCCATGCCGCCGCCAGCGCCTCTTCCAAAATGAAACTCGGGTTGGTGACCTATCTGTGGGGCAAGGACTGGGATCTTCCCACTCTGATTGCCAATTGCGAAAAGACGGGCATCGGGGGCGTAGAGCTGCGCACACAGCACCAACATGGTGTCGAACCTTCACTCACGCCGGCCCAGCGCAAAGAAGTTCGAAAGCGTTTTGCCGACAGCCCGGTCGAATTGATCGGCTACGGTTCGAACGCACAGTTTCACGAAGCAGATCAGGAGAAGGTCAAACACAACATCGAGCTGACCAAGTCGTATATCAAGCTGATGCACGACTGTGGTGGGACGGGCGTGAAGGTCAAACCCAACGGGTTTGCCAAGGGAGTACCTCACGAGAAGACGCTACAGCAAATCGGTCGCGCGCTGAATGTGGTCGCCGCGTTTGGAGCCGAGTATGGTCAGAAGATCCGGCTTGAAGTACACGGTCGGGGAACTTGCGAACTGCCCAACATCCAGGCGATCATGGACGTTGCGGACCACGAGAACGTTGGCGTATGTTGGAACTCCAACGACACTGACCTGACAGGCGAGGGGCTTGATTACAACTTCAAGCTGGTCCAGGACCGCCTAGGAGATACGGTCCACATTCGCGAATTAAACAAGGGCAGCTATCCCTATTCCAAGCTCTTCAAGCTGTTTATGCGACAGGGCTACTCCGGCTGGATTCTGTTGGAATGCCACTCGACACCACCCGACCCGTTCGCCGCCTTGAAGGGTCAAAAGGCGATCTTCGATCGAATAATGGCGCGTGAATTGAACTAGCAAGTGCCATGAACGCGATTGAACGCTCATTCCAGCCGCAACCTGGCACGGCAACCTGGCACGGCCGGGCTCCACTAACGGCGTTTAGTCGGTTCACCGCTTGGCGCACGGTTCTTGTTCTCCAGCTGCTCGATGCGTTTCAGTAGCGCATCGAGTTGCCGCTGCAACTCGGACGCCTGTTTGTGCAGAGTTTCCAGTTCCTGAGCGTCTTCGCGCGATGCGGATGGCCTGGGCGGAGGAAGCTCGATCTTAGGCTCCGTCAACACGGATGGTACGGCCGCCTTACTGCGACGCGGCGGTGGCGGTGGCGGAACCATCGGCTCCGAGTCGGCCGCAGCCGGCGGTGGCGCGCTGGACTGCGGCGGCGGCAATTCTGGAAACGCGCCACCGGATATACCGGCGTCCGCTGACGGCGGTGCCAATCCGTCAAGGACGCGTTCCAACGCGTTGAGGATGGGACGCTCTCCGCTGCCGCGCCGGCGCAGTCGCGAACCGAGTGATGGTCGCGATGTGGCACGATCCGATGGGCCTGACGGGACAGCCGTGACAGCGCCCCGGCCCACACGCACTTTCTTGCGTCCCATGCGATCACCTTCCCAATAGGTCAATTCAATCTGATCGCCTGGCTGAAAGGTCCGCACGACATCGACAATATCCTGGGCGCTGCCAATTCGCTTGCCATTGACCGAAACAACCACGCCCCCCAACGGCAACCCGGCCAATGCGGCAGGTGCCCCGGGAGTGATCCCGCTGATCACCGCTCCAGAATCCACGACCACACCGAAACGCCGCTTGTCCGCGTCACTAAGCCGCTCGGCATCCGCCACGCGAATCCCCAAACTCGGGCGCGCGTCGACTCGAATGCCAGGCCCACCAGCAGCGCTCGGCGCGGGCATCGTCCCAAAGGGGGCAGACGCGGGCGCGGGAAGCTCGCCAATCGTCCGTTCATTGGCGTCAGGCCCCGGACTCGATGGCCCCGGACTCGATGGCCCCGGACTCGATGGCCCCGGACTCGATGGCACTGGACTCGCAGCACGTTTTGCGAGTGTAACTTCAAATCGTTGCGGCACACCTTTGCGGCGGACTTTGAAGAGCAACTTGGTGCCAGGTGCTTGACGCAGTGCGCGGCTCAGGGCATCCAAATCAGGAACTTCTTGTCCATTGACTTCGACAATGATGTCGCCAGCCTTCAAACCGGATTTCGCCGCCGGCCCGTCTTTGGCCACCGCCTCAACGAAAACCGATTTACCATCGGGTGCCGTCAGATCAGCCGTCAGCCCCACGAATCCGACATCGCCCGCGCTCGCTCCGCTGGCCGGTGCACTGGCCGGAGCCGGCAATTCCTGCACTGGCAATTCCTGCACTGG
>JAJRVM010000253.1 GCA_024277285.1 Planctomycetota bacterium | reverse complement strand
TTGGCCGACAATCGTTTGCACGATGCGCGCAACTTGTTCCGGATCTACCGGTTCTGAAACGGCGCAGCCGCCGACCGGTTGATCGGTAAACCCTTCGGCGGCCAACAGGCATTGCAATTGGCGCGCGAGCGAATCGAGTTCTAATCGCTGAGTTGGCGATTGTGGTTGGCGCCCGACACCCGGGGCGATGCCGCGCAACTGCAATGCGGCGCGGAAACCTTCCGGGAACTCGGCGGAGTAGAGCATCGCATCGAACAGATGCAGCAAGCGATACTGCAAGTCGAGCGCTTGGTCGAGTTGCCTCGCCAATGTCAGGTCATAAAGCTTGCGCGTGATCTCCGGCACGACACCACTTGTCGCATTGGTTCCGCCGTCGCACCCGATCAACAGCATCGGCATCAGGGCAGCGTCCCAGCCGGTCAGGAAACTGAAGTCGGGACGCAACGGTCGCACCTTTGCGATCATGCGCATCATGTTCGGCAGATCGCCGGACGAATCTTTAATGCCGACGACGCGCGGGCATTCTTCCGCCAAACGCTGTACCGTCGGGACGTCGATGGGCGAAGCAAACATCGGGATGTTGTACAGCGTCACATCGATCGGGGAGTGGTCAGCAATCTCCTTGAAGTAGGCATAGACCCCCGCCGGACTCAACTTAAAGTAATAGGGCGAAACGATCGCGACGGCGCGCGCGCCCAATGCGTGGTAGTGTTCGCACGCACGCACGGTCTCACGCACATTGGATTCGGCCGCACCGGCCAGTATCGGCACTCGCCCCGCCGTCTGATCGGCAATGATCTCAATGATGCGCCGTCGTTCCTCCGCCGTGAACCGAGTGAACTCGCCGGTCGATCCGTTCGGATACAGTCCGTGTACGCCACGATCGATTAGCCAATCGACGTAACGGCGCAGCTCGGGTTCGTTGATGTCGCCGTTTTCATCGAGTGGTACGATGTTCGGTGTGAAAATGCCCTGCAGGCGGCGCGGATCGTCGCTCATGGGTGAGAAACTCGCTTCGGTTTGTTATGATGGACGACTACTTCTTGGCGCGCACGCCGGGGAGCACCCCAGAGCGGGCTCGACGATGATGGTGGCCTCTTAACGGTCCGGTTGCGCCGCATCCAGAGGAAACGAGCGAGGCGGTCGGCCAAGCGAGGTAATATCCTGGCCCACGATTCTCAAGCCAGCGAAGCGCAAACGGTAACTATCAATCATAGCTTGACGAGCGGTATGGGGCATGCGTCTGGCGGCAACTTGCTTGGTGGTGCAGCAAAAACGACAAGAAAAAGGCAAGAACGTGGCCAGGCGGAGCAAGAAAACGATCTCGAAACGCACGTCGCTCGAGCCGCAGCGACGCGAAAATGCGCTCAAGGTCAGCTTGGTTACCGGGTTGTTCTTGGTGGGGTTGGCGGTCTATTTGACGCTGTTCTATCGCAATGAAGTCGTGGCCGGGATCTTCGGCTACCAGCGGCTGGCGTTTCTGCTGCTCCCTGACCAGTTAGTGGCCGGGTGGTGCGGTGGCGAATTGGGCAAAGTGCAAGTGCTCGACCGCGTCGGACCTCTGTTAGTCACGATCGTGATTTGGGCAGTTGCCGGACTGCTCGGCTGGCTTGTATTGGATCTCCTTCGCGTCGGCCCATCCATTGATCGCCAGCGCCGTGATCACCAGCGTCTTGCTCACCAGCGTCTTGATTACTTGGAACTGAGTGTGCTGGCGATCGGGGTTGGTCTGAGTGGTGTCTCGGTGTTTACGCTGGCGATTGGCTTGGCGGGCGGGCTTCGCCAGCCGATTTGGTTCATCCTGTTGGGTGTCACGCTGTTGGTCGCCGTTCTTTGGCGTGGTTGGCGCCGCGTAGCTGGGCCCACGCCCAACGAAACACTCGATTCGCGCGATTTGAAATCGACTGTGGCGTCAACGACTGTGGCGTCAATGACTGTGGCGTCAACGACTGTGGCGTCAATGACTGTGGCGTCAACCAAACCGACTGACGCTGCGGTAACCGCCGCACAACCGTGGTGGCGGCCGCGCTGGTGGTGGGCGGCAGTACCGTTTGCGTGGGTGATCCTGGCAGGTGGAGTGTTACCGCCGCTGCACTTCGATGTGCTCGAATACCACTTGCAGGTACCCAAGCAGTGGTATCAGCAGGGGCAAGTGACGTTTCTGCCGTACAACATTTATGGCAACATGCCGTTGGGTGCCGAGATACTTGCAGCGCAGGCCATGGCGTTGATGCCGGGCGAGTTGTCTTGGTGGTGGGGCGGGTTAGCCGGCAAGTTAATAGTGGCTAGTTATGCGTTATTGACGACGGCGCTGGTCTTTGTCGCAGGACGCCGACTTTTTTCCGAGCGAGCGGGAGTGATCGCATCCTTGCTCTATATTTCGACTGCCTGGGTCGCTCTTGTTGCACTCAATGGATTGAACGAATCGGTGGTTGCCTATTACTTGCTGGCCAGTTTCTATGTCGGCAAATTGTGGTGGGACCGCCGCTGCGTCGGTGCTCAGCCGCAGTGGGGATTGCTGGTATTGACCGGGCTGTTGACTGGTTCCGCGGTGGCGTGCAAGTACACTTCGGTGCTGTTCGTGTTGGTGCCGATGTTCCTGATGGTGGCGTTAGGGAGTCGAGTCTATCGAGTCCGTGCGACGTTGTTGTTTCTGTTGGCGGTTACTGCCACGTGCGGTTTGTGGTTTGGTAAGAACTGGGTCTTGACCGGCAACCCGACTTATCCTCTGTTGGTCAACGTCTTTGGCGGCGCGACGCGTACTCCGGAAAAGGACGCTCAGTGGCGCCGAGCCCATCAGGTTCCGCGCGATGCGAGCGGCGATCGTTACTCGGTGTCACAAGCTCAAGAAGCCGCCGTCGACTTGTTGGGGGGCAACGTTTGGCAGAACCCGTTGCTAGTTCCATTCGCCGCCTTGTTGGTCCTGCGGCGCCGGCGCCGGGCTGTCGCTTATTGGATCGTCATGTTGGCGTTTGTTTTGGCTGCGTGGTGGGTCGCCACGCACCGGCTGGATCGGTTTTGGGTGCCGGCAATCCCACTAATGGCCCTGCTGGCAGGAGTTGGTGCCACGTGGTCCGATGCGTTTGTCTGGCGCCGCACCGTTACCGTGGTGTTGGCGTTGGGGCTGATGGCGAACTTCATTTACATCGTCGCGCCGGTTCCCAGCCTGGCGGATAATCGGTACCTGGTTTCCTTGACCGAGTTGCGTGATGCTCCCCAGTTGGTGTTGAATCCCGGTTCCTACCAGCAACTTGCGTTTGCTTACTTACGCGAGCATGTGCCGCCCGATGCCAAGGTCTTGATTGTGGGCGATGCGGCGGTGTTCAACTTGCGCGTTCCGGCACTTTACAACACGTGCTTTGACGATAGTGTGTTCGATACGGTATTCCGTGGTCGCGGTGTGGATGAGCGTCGCCGGCACTTGGCAGAGCTTGGGATTTCGCATGTCTATATCGACTGGGCCGAGTTGCGACGTTATCGCCAGCCGGGCAACTACGGCTATTCGCCCTATGTGACGCGGGTGCTGGTGCATGGTGAGTTGGTAGCACAGCAGAAGTTGCTGCGCCGTGTCGATGTGCCCGGATTGGACCCCGAGCAGGCGGAACTGTTTGTTGTGGAATAAGTGGTAAGGCGAAGTCGGCCCGGCAGGGCCGGTACAGCCTTTGCCGGTGCCGTGAGGCAACCGGTGTGGTTCGTGGGGCATTCAATTCGAGGGAATAGGGGAGTAACCGGCCATGTGGTTACGTTGGGTTGTCAGCAATCTGTTGAATCAAGTCGCCGAAGACAAGGTGCGGCATGTGGTCGAACAAGCGAAGCAGGCGGTGGAGCCAGCGCTGCGCAACCACTTGCAACGCCCCGCAGCGCCGGTCGAAGATTCCGCGCCCGATGCGGCGTCTGCGGCTGTGTCGGATTCTCCACCCGATCTCGCGGCACCATGTCGTTTGGTCGTGTTATTTGCCTTGGGGCTGGAATCGGGTGGGTTGGTCGATCAGATGTCGAATGGAGTCATGACGCGCTGTGCCACGTTCGTCGAGCGATCGGGGCAACTTAACGGAAAGCGGCTGGTGATCTGCGAATCGGGGGTTGGGCAGAGTGCTGCCGCGCGGGCCACCGAGGACATCATCAAAGTCTTTCAGCCTCAGTGGATTGTGTCGGCGGGATTTGCCGGTGCGTTGACATCCGAACTGCAGCGTGGGCATATTGTCATGGCCGATTCGCTGATCGATCAGCAACGTCGTGTCCTGGAAGTCGGGTTGCAGATTGATCCGGCGGCGGTTGCGGCGAATCGATCGCTGCATGTGGGACGTCTGCTGACGGTGGATCATCTGATTCGGTATCGTCAGGAGAAGGAGCAGCTGGCGGCCGAATATGGTGCGATCGCGTGCGACATGGAGACGATGGCCGTGGCTCAAGCATGTCGCCAGCAACAGGTCCGATTCTTGTCAGTGCGGATCATTAGTGACCAATTGGACGACAAATTGCCGCTGGAGGTCGAGCACATGTTAGGGCAGCAATCGTTGGCCGGAAAGCTCGGAGCCGCGACGCGGGCATTATGGGATCGGCCAGGGAGCGTCAAAGATATGTGGAAGCTACGCGAAACGGCATTGCGTGCCTCGGACCGTTTAGCCAAGTTTCTTGTTGGAACGATTTCTCAGTTAGAAGAGTAGATATGCGCGTCATTCTAGCGAGCCCGCGTGGCTTCTGTGCCGGTGTTAACATGGCAATCGAGAGTCTCGATTTGGCGTTACACGCATTTGGAGCGCCAGTATATGTGTTTCACGAGATCGTGCATAACCGGCACGTGGTCGAGTCATTTCGCGCGAAGGGAGTCGTTTTTGTAGAATCACTTGAAGAGGTTCCGAGCGGCGCGACTTTGTTGTTTTCGGCACATGGTGTGTCTCCCGCCGTGCGCGAGATTGCCGAGCGGCGCGAGATTCAAGCCATTGATGCAACCTGTCCGTTGGTGATCAAAGTTCATATCGAGGCACGACGGTTCTCCCGCGATGGTTACACGATTGTACTGATTGGCCACGACGGGCATGACGAAGTGATCGGGACCATGGGCGAAGCGCCGGATGCGATTCGGCTGGTCGAGACCACCGAAGAAGTGGATCAGCTTGATCTACCCGGCGATGTCAAGATCGCCTATCTGACGCAGACGACGTTGAGTGTGGATGATGCGAGCCGGATCATTGATCGGTTGCGACAGCGGTTCCCACAATTGGTTGGTCCACCGCGCGAGGATATCTGTTACGCGACGCAGAATCGCCAAGAAGCAGTGCGGTCGTTGGCACACGAGGCGGATGTGGTGCTGGTCGTCGGCAGCCAGAACAGCTCGAACAGCCGCCGTTTGGAAGAGTTGGCGGCGGAGTGTGGTGTGGCATCGCACTTAATTGACGGCCCCGAGGATATTCAGGACGCGTGGCTAAGCGATGCGGCGACCGTGCTGGTGACCGCGGGTGCCAGCGCGCCGGAGTCGGTCGTCCAGCGTTGCCTCGATCTCTTGTGTTCGCGGTTTCAGGCCACCGTGGAAGTGCGCACGTTGTACAACGAACAGGTCCATTTTCCACTTCCCAAACCACTGCGGCGGTTGGATAACCAGTAGATTCGTGACTGTGCGCGGCACGCGGACGCGGAATAAACGCCGGATAAATCGATTTACGACCCAATATCACGTCCTGCCGCGTCAGGTGCCCGGGGTTTCGTAGCGCATGAGCGTACCGAACGCGAGGCTTGGCCTCACGAGTTGCGCCGATCCGGGAGGAATTCCAAGAAAAATGTGCAAATTGTGTCGCGTTCTTGACGATTTGCTTGCATCCCGGTCTGAAGTGAATAGAATCTTCTGAAATGTTCAGCTCCGCGTTGATAGGAAATATCATTTTTTTCACGTCCAATCGTGAACCGCTAGGAAATGGGTTGAGGGTTGAAGAGTGTAGCAAGGCTGAGCGGCGAGTATTGGCTGTGCCGAAGCGGCTTTGTTGCACGTGTTTGATCAGTAGCATGCCGGCAAAATGAGCGTGTTAGTGACCGCATAGTTGGTCACGGCCCCGCCGCCAAAACGCGATGGTCACGATGCACACGCCGCATACATACCTGCCAACTCGCTCGGGGTGTTGGATGGTCGACCCTGATTGCGAGACGCAAGCGATAAGCAAGCTGTTGGGAATGGATACGTCGAACAGTGCCGCCAATTGAACAGTGCCGCCAATTGAACAGTGCCGCCAATTGAACAGTGCCGCCAATTGAACAGTACAGCCAATTGAAAAGTACAGCCGAGACGGGTTGTCGAGGAGTGTTGCCGCGGCGCACAGAAAGAACGCTCTGCAGCTAAACGATTCAATGGACCTTGGAAGAGGTCGGCTATACGTGGCTCGACGATTCTGCCCCTCGTCGGTCAGGTGCCGGCCTCTTCCTATTTCTTGCTCGCACAACTCTTGTCCGCGGCGCCCGCTGTCCGGGCGAATAATCCCGGCATAAGGGTATCCACAGGCCGTTTGCTACCGGAACTTCTATCGGGGCGAACTCGCTTCGGTAACAGTTCCTGCACCATCGGTGCCTTTTCGCGGCCATTTTGTATCCACGACTCGACAGGCGCCATGCGTTTTCTAACAATGGACGCACAGTATCTGGACGGCGAGAGCGCTGCTTGGGCAACGCGTCTCTTCGCGTCGGCGCTTGGTGGTTTGAGGCTCAGGCTGTGTCGTGTGAGCCATTGTTTTTTGAAAGGAAACCAGTTGTGAACTGCGAGACTCAGAGTTCTGTGATTCGACCGATGGCAGCGGATAATTCACCCGGATGCCGTGCGCTACGTGCGGACTGCACAAAGCGACCATGGTGGGGCTGGCGACAAGCGACGACCGTGCTGATCATGTTGGTCATGCTGGCGGCTTCGGGGTGTCAGCAGAATACGACGCAGAGTGGCCAAGATGCGAGCTCCGATGCTGCTCAGTCCAAGGCTGGCACGGAGACGGTGGCGACGAGTGAGACGCCGTCGAAAGACGTTGCGCCAAAGAAAGACGTTGCGCCCAAGCCGAAAGCTGCTCCCAAGAATACCGCTGCTCCCAAGAATACCGCTGCCGTGGAGCAAAAGGTCCCGGCACCGGAGCCGGTGGCGCTTAGCAGCGAGGAACTCGAGGCTGGATGGATCTCGCTGTTTGATGGTGGGTCCCTGTTCGGTTGGGAACACGAAGACAAAGCCGATTGGCGCGTCGAAGAGGGGACGATCGTGGTCGAGAATGGCGAGAACAGCTTGTTGGTCACCACGACGGCGTTTTCAGACTATCTGCTCAAGGTACAGTTCCGCTGTGCGCCTAACACCAACAGCGGCATCTTCCTGGCGACGCAAATCGATCCCGGCGATGTGGAAACGGACTGTTATGAGCTGAATATTGCCGGTATGGACAATCCGTTTCCGACCGGCAGCTTGGTCAAACGCAAAGCGGTTGAAGCGGACTTGAACCGCTCTGATTGGCAGAGCTACGAGGTGCGTGTCGAGCAGGGACACATCGTCGTACAACTCGATGGAAAGCAGGTGCTGGACTATACCGATCCCAAGCCGATTGCGCGTGGAAGGATCGGTTTGCAATTGAATAAGGGGCGGATCGAGTTTCGTGAGATCAAGCTGAAACCGCTCGGCACGAACAGTGTCTTCAATGGCAAAGACCTTGATGGGTGGAAGACATACCCTGATATGCCGAGTGAGTTTACGGTGAATGCTCAGGAAAAGACGTTGAACGTTGTGAACGGACGCGGGCAGCTTGAAACAGAAAAGAGTTACGGTGACTTTGTCTTGCAACTTGAATGCATCAGCCATGCCGAAGGATTGAACTCGGGTATCTTCTTTCGCTGTATTCCCGGCGAACAGATGAATGGCTATGAATGCCAGATTCACAACGGGTTCAAAGATGGCGATCGCACCCTGCCTGCCGATTGCGGGACCGGCGGCTTCTTTCGTCGTCAGAACGCACGGCGCATCGTGGCCGACGATCTCAAGTGGTTTCATCTGACGCTGGTAGCCGACGGACCACACATGGCGGCCTGGGTTAACGGCTATCAGGTGAGCGACTGGATCGACACGCGCAAGCCCGATCCGAATCCGCGCCGAGGCCTGCGACTCGAACCCGGGACGATCATGATCCAAGGCCATGACCCCACCACCAACCTGGACTTTCGCAATATCCGGATCGCCGAGCTAAGGTAGTGGCCGAGGCTGCTCAGTCGGAGTGCCAGAACAGTGGCACATGGTAACCAGAGTTGCTCGGCGCAGTTGGGCCTGCCTGGATTGGAGTCGGAGTGCCAGAACAGTGTTACATGGAAAGAGAGCGAGCAGCGAAGTCGGCCCGGCAGGGCCGGTACAGCCCTAGCCGGTGCCGTAAGGCACCGGTGTGATTTGAACTAGAATCGGCCAAGCCCCGGAGGGGCGATACAG
>JAJRVM010000252.1 GCA_024277285.1 Planctomycetota bacterium | reverse complement strand
TCGACCCAAGATCACTTTTTCAACGACGCGTTCGCGAAGAATTCCCGCGAACGCCAACGCTCAAGGTGTGCGCCATCGGCAAAACGCCGATTGACGTAACTCCTTACCCTGAAAGAAACAGTGCCATTCACGCCTGCCTCCATTTTGGCAAAGTGGGCGAAATCGCGGTGATAGGAGGAGCCAACGCCTGCTTTTTTGCCAGTGTGTTCAGAATAACGCGACGCCTTCACGATTCAGTCGCGAGCGATCCTCTTGCCTAGCCCCCCAAAACGGAGGCAGGCGTCGTTTTACCGTTTTACCCGAACGCCGCAGTTCGTGTGGCGCCAGTGCGCTGCGTAACCGCCTAGTGACCGAAGTGGCCGCGTACAGGAAGCGAACCGGTAACGGCTGACCGCTGTATCGGCCCGCTGGGCCGAAGCCGTAGCAATTGCAGTACGCTCGGCCGTTGGATGTTAACGGGGGCTGTGGTTAGCCTGTCAAGCGGTTTAACCTGCCCGACGAGCTGGCAAGGGTCGCGCTTTGTGCCAACTCGATTGCAATAGGTGGCTTTGTGATGGAAGGGCGTCGTCCATGCTCGGGAAAGATTCCCGAGCCGCGAGTTGCCCAGTTGTGGTTTTGGTGAAACGACACCCCAAGGCCCGGACAGGCGAGGCGTTCACCTGCCCAAGGCCGATGGGGCATCCTTCTGGCTGCAACGTGCAACGAAGAACCGGTCACCTAACCTCGCCGGCCCGTTGACTTGCTCGGTATGGGCTATGCCTGCCGACGGCCTCGTGACAGGTTCTAGGTTCGTCCGCCGGCGGAAACGGAGATCGGTGCGCCGGCGGGACTCATCGTGGAATCAACCACCAGCGACGGTGGATAGGCGTGCATGCCGTGTTCCGTGATATCCAGGCCTGCCGCTTCGTCTTCGGGGGAAACCCGCAAGATTCCGATCGCCTTGAGGCCCAGGAACAGCAATGCCATCGAACCGAAAGCCCAGACCGGAATCACGACGGATCCGATCACTTGCGTGATGAGGTCGTAGTCACCGAAAATGCCGGTTGCGATGCCGCCCCACACGCCACAGATTCCGTGTACGGGGAAGGCACCCACGGGGTCATCGATCTTCAGTTTGTCCAACAACAGAATCCCACCAACGACCAGTAAACCGGCAACTGCACCGATCACGATTGCGGAGAGATTGGTAACGGTATCACAATTGGCCGTAATGCCGACCAAGCCGGCCAAGGCACCGTTCAATGCCATGGTCAGGTCGGGCTTCTTGAACAGGATCCAAGCCAGGACCATCGCCATCAGCGTGCCGGCGGCGGCGGCAAGTGTTGTGTTCACTGCGATCAGCATGGTGGCGTGGGTATTCAATTTGCCAGCAAACGCCAATTGGCTGCCGGGATTAAACCCGTACCATCCCACCCACAGGATAAACACTCCCAACGCGGCAAAGACCAGGTTGTGCCCCGGCATCGCGACCGATCGGCCTTTGACAAACCGTCCGATGCGCGGCCCCAAAATGATCGCTCCCGCCAACGCGGCGAAGCCGCCAACGCCATGGACCAGCACCGACCCGGCGAAGTCGTGAAACCCCATCGCGGCCAACCAACCGCCTCCCCAGACCCACATGCCGCTGATCGGGTAGACCAACGCCGTGAGCACGGCGCTGTAACAAAGATAGCCAACGAACTTCATTCGGCCCGCGACGGCTCCGGAAACGATGGTCGCGGCGGTTGCCGCAAACGCCACTTGGAACAGGAAATCGACTTGCGGATCAAGATCGCCGGCACTTAGTTCCGTTGGCGTCTCCTGAGACACGCCGAAATTGCCAAATCCAAAGTACTTGCCGGCGTAGGCGTCGCCTGGATACATCAATCCATAGCCGATGGCGAAGAATAATAGCACACCGATGGCCAAGTCCATCACGTTCTTAAACAAGATATTGACGGCGTTCTTGGCCGAGTTCAGGCCGACCTCGACCATCGCAAAACCGGCCTGCATGAACAGCACCAGAATGGCCGCCCCCAACAGAACTACGTTGTCGATCGCGAACGTCAGTTCGGCCTGGGTTGGTTCTTCCGATTCTTCCGACGCCGATGGTTCGCTCGCCGTGTCAGAGGCATTTTGCGCAGGTTGAATTGCACCAAGTTGATCGCCATTTGCGCCCGGGCCTGCTGCGGAGTCGGTTTGTGCCCAACCCACCGCCGAAAACACCAAGCAGATCGTAAATAACCCCGTTGCGAAGATGCCAGGCACCCTCAGTCGTCGCCAAATCATTGCTCAAAGCCTTTCCAGAAGGAACACGGTCACGCCGCTCTTTTCCAGCGTTGCTTTTTAGGACGTTTTTTCAGAAAACGTTTTATCGGACACTCGCGTTCAAAAACTACGCATGGTGTCGCAACGCAATCGCTGTGCCAAACTGGTTGGCTCCGTATCGGGCTTGCAGCGTAGTGGTGTCCGTAGGTCCTGTTTCAGAAAGGAGTTATGCGCACGAATGTGCTCTACGGTTTTGGCGGATCTGGCTTGCGTTGAAAGGGAGCTGCGCAGTTTGCAAGCAGAGTGGGACGCGCCGTTAGGCAGGGGTCGCGAGGTGTAAGCGGAGTGGTCGGGATGCTTGGTGGCGATGAGGCATGCAGCGTGGCCCGTCTTCACGGCGCTGGTCTTCACGGTGTGGGTGGGGCAGATGGCGCGCCGATGACTGCGGGGCCTTGCTTTATGTCTGCCTTCTTCCGTTGCGGGGGGGGCGGCTGTCAGACAAATCTCTTTGGAGGGCACGAAAGCGACTGGCAGAAGAAGACGTTCGCCCCCTGACGCTCATTCTGCCCGCGCTGTGTGGCAACGAATAACGGTGCGCGGCCACAAAAAGCGGCGTTGCAGGTGCATCCGCACCAGGCAACGCCGCGTCGAG
>JAJRVM010000251.1 GCA_024277285.1 Planctomycetota bacterium | reverse complement strand
CCCTCCCACACCACCTAGCATGCGGATCCGCACTAGGCGGTTCGTCTCAGTGGAGCAAGCTCGCTCCATCTCTCTTCGAGGCTATACAGTCCGTTGACTTTAAGCCATGCGTTCGACAACGCTCGCTGCACGCCCGACGTCATTGAGAGACGCCAGACTGCTTTGCGACTGTTGCCGAATGCCATCGCATCGTCGTGCGAAATGCCGAGCGATTTCAACTTTCGTATCCGGGTGCGTGGCAAGCGCCAAGATTTCCAGTAACAAGCTCGAACACGTCGCCGAAGCCACTTGTCCAAGGTTGTGAAAACACTCTTTCGCTGTTCCAATGCGAAGTAGCCGATCCAACCACGTGCGTACTGAGTGAACTCTGCCATTCGGCGAGCCATCGAACGACCACCCTTGCGGGCGAGCAACTCGCTGGCTCGAACTTTGAAATGACGAAGCTTCTTTTCACTCACACAAATCTTGCCGCCAAAGCCACGAAACTCGTAACCCACGAATTCCACTCCGTCCGCTCGGCGGACACAGCTTTTCTCGCGGTTGACGATCAGTTTGAGTGTACGCTGCAAGTATCGCTCGACCGATCCGAAGACGCGGTGAGCGGCAGCTTCCGACTTTACAAAGATGATGAAGTCGTCAGCGTAACGAACGAAAGGTAGGCCGCGTTTCTCCAGTTCCTTGTCGAGATCATCCAGTAGGATGTTCGCAAGCAGTGGTGAAAGTGGGCCACCTTGCATCGTTCCTTCTTCACTTGGTTGGAAACAACCCAGCACCATCACGCCGCCACGTAGAAACTTGCCAATCAACTTCAGCAGTCGTTTGTCGTGAACCTTGCGGCTCACGCGAACCATCAGTACGTCATGTTGGACGGTGTCAAAGAACTTTGACAGGTCCATGTCAACGCACCAGTGATAACCACTGCGAATGATTGCCTGGATTTGCTTCACTGCTCCGTGAGCGTCGCGAAGGGGCCGATAGCCGAAACTCGATTCGGAAAATTCCGGATCGAAGATCGGTGTCAGGACTTGTGCGATGGCTTGTTGGATCAAGCGATCAACCACGTTTGGAATACCGAGGTGTCGCTCGCCGCCATCGGGTTTGGGAATGGATTTTCGTCTGACCGGGGCCGGACAATAAGTCCCTTCGAGAAGTTGCGATTTGATCTGTTGCCAACGTGGATCGAACCAGTCGGGAAAGTCTTTCACCGTGATACCGTCAGGACCGGGTGCCCCGCGGTTGGCTTTGACTTTAGCCCAGGCCATCTCCATGTTCAAATCATCTACAACTTCTTCCATCAAAGAGTTCTGCTTTGAGTCCAAGGCTGGCTTCTCGATGGCCGCCGAAGTCGAAACTCTCGGCTGAGGTTTATGCGCATCTTCGCGATCGCGAGCGGATGCGTTCGGTTTCTTTGAGGTCATCGATGGTTCTTCCTTGTCTTGAAACGTTTGGTCCTTCCCGTCATCACTGGTTTGTGATGGACCGGTACTACGACCGCTGCTGACTTCTGGTCGCACCGCATGGATTGCTCCAACGGCCCCGCCTTTCAGGACTAGCCTTACTCACGGGTACGCTTCCAGATCTCCCCAGATAAGGGAACGTGATCTGTCTCCGCCCAACTGCCACATCTACCAGCACTCTCTCTTCCAGTTCGGTTTCGCGTTGTCAAGCACGCTCACCTAGAGCTACCGGCCTAATGTGATTTCTGTTCGTCAGCTGGTGGGTCTTGGTGTTCGGACTGACGACGCTGTAGGTTGTCGCGAGTCCAGCAGGCTTCCTCTCCACGGTCCGTCACCTCGCCGCAGTTGCCCTCACCTCGTGTTGATTTCTTACGAGCTATTCATCTGGTATGATGACTCCCTTGTTGAAATGACTGGAACTAAACACACGGGACTTGCACCCGATAAGATCACGCCCATGCCGGGCGTACTTGCAACGAAGCCGGGCTAGCGCGATTATTGGCCATCACAACGTCCATCGTCCCGGCTCGCTGAACACCACCGTTATCCCGCTCAGTTTTGCACATTCGCAACATGACTCCAGACGAAATACGATCCGCGTTCCTTGGATTCTGTGGCCCGGCCCAATGTCGCAAATTCGCTCGTTCGTTGGTTAAGCTTCCCGACGCAGAAACGAAGTTTGATCGTCTTCGTTACTGGCAAGAGGCTTTATGGGCTAAATTTCTTGCGGCGTTTCCTGATGCCCCTGATGATGTTGATACGATTGGCTCATGCCTTCACTGGTGTGACTTGCACCACCAATCGCTCCTTACAGGGGCCGGACATCAGCCAGTTGATTTGCGGCATTCGGAATCGTTCGATATGGCACGGGAGAATGAGTTTCCATTTGGTTTTGGATGGCTCGGACACCACTGCCCGGAATGTCGAACATCATGCATCGACTGGATTGCCTTACATCCCACCGAATGCCGGATGCTACAACATCGGGTTCATGACGCTGAGTGGGTGGCAAGGCATAGGGCGAATCAAGAATTTTTGAATACTTGCCGCGATGCATACATACCTGCGGACGAAATACGAGACGGCGACGAAATCTGGATGATTAACACCGGACGCGGGACTGACTCGCTTGCACTTGTGCGCGACGGTACAATCGTTCCCATAGTCGATTGAATTGCCCGGCAAACGCGGGATAACCAGTAAGCCTTTGACATCGCGAGGAACGAGCCGATGTTCAAGGGCTTTGTTCAAGATGCCCGGTGTGATCGTTACATCTTCACTT